>DASZJS010000112.1:0-3325 GCA_035947935.1 Gemmata sp.
ACGAAAGGCGGTGCGGCTCAAAGTCCGCCCCGACCTCCAGATTTTCGCGCAGAAGTACGAAGGCAAAACCTACCACGTTGTCAAGGATCCTGTCTGCCTTCGTTATTACCGATTCAACCAGCAGGAGTATTTCGTCTTCCAACTGTTCAGTGGGGATCATACTCTTGAGCAGGTGCGCGATCGGTTTGAAGATGAGTTCAAACCGCATCGGCTGGAATATCAAGACCTGGAGGCGTTTGCCCGGCAACTCGTGACCGCGGGGCTGGTGCAGCACGAACAACAGGGTGCCGGCAAGCACCTATTTGAGCGGCGAGCAAAACAGCGACGACTCAAACGCTTCAGCGCAATCACCAACATCCTGTATCTGAAGATTCCGGTTTTCGATCCCGATCGCATATTGACGTGGATGTTTGGCTATTTGTGGTGGATCTTCACCCCCATGTGCTTCGCCTGCTGCATCGGGCTGATGCTCGCGGCGATCGGGCAGGTCGCGATCCACTTCGACACGTTCTATTCCAAGCTCCCGGCATATCAGGAGTTCTTCTCCCTGAACTCGGTGCTGTACATGTGGATCTCGCTCGGGGTCGTGAAGATCATTCACGAATTCGGGCATGGTCTCTCGTGTAAGGCATTCGGTGGAGAAAGCCACGAGATGGGTGTGTTGCTCATGTGCCTGAGCCCCGCCCTGTATTGTAACGTGACCGATGCGTGGACTCTTGCGGACAAGTGGAAGCGCATCATCATCAGCTTCGCGGGAATATTCGTCGAACTGGTGATCGCAGCGACAGCCACGTTTGTGTGGTGGTATAGCCCGCAATACCCTGTCGTGAACAACATTGCATTGTGTGTCATGGTCCTCTGTTCCGTCTCAACGGTGGTATTCAACGCCAATCCGCTGATGCGGTTCGATGGCTACTACATCATGGCGGACTGGTTGGAGATCCCCAACTTACGGGAAAAAGCGAACCGCTTCTTGAACAATCTGTTCCTGTCGAAGTGTTTGGGCGTGGAAGTGCCGCCCGAGTCTTACATGGCTCCGTTTCGGAAGTGGCTGTTCGCAATCTATGCCATCGCAAGCTGGATCTATCGCTGGGTGGTGATGTTCGGGATACTCTGGTTCCTGGCCGATTTCCTGGGACCAAAGCTGAAGATTCTCAGCCAGATGCTTGCGATTGCCTCTTTGGCGTCGCTGGTTATCTGGCCAGCATACCGGGTGGCGAAAAACATCCGACAACGGGGGCGGTTGCCTGACATGAAAGCCGCACGAGTATACATAACGCTGGCAGTGCTGGGTGGTGTGGTGGGTGCATTCTTCTTCCTACCGCTCCCGGTGAGCCGGGTTCATGAGTCCGGTCTGGTTGTTGTCGATCCCGGATCGGCCGTGGGAGTGATGCTCCACGAACCGGCACGGCTCACGGCTCTTGAAGTTCAGCCGGGTCAACAGGTTCGCAAGGACCAGATACTCGGCCGGTTCACCAGCGAGCAACTGGAGGTGGATAAGGCCCGGGCGCTGGCGAACCGGGAGGAGCAACGGCTTATCGCCGAACGCCTCGTCATCTCCGTCAGCATTGCCCAGGCATCGGGAGATGATGATAGGGCCAAGAAATATAGCGTCGATGCACACGATGCCTTAGGCAAGGCGGCGTCTGCCGACCAACAACTGAAACTGCTGACGGATCGTGCGAACCTTGTTCGCGAACTCCGCGCTCCGCGCGATGGGATCGTCCTGGCTGCCCCGCCACCGGACGAGATCGGCAAACTGTTCGACCGAGGATATACCGAAACTACCCCCATTTTCTCAGTTGGCGATCCCAATCGACTTCTGGTTCGAGTTCCTGTCAATCCCCCAGACTACCAGCTTCTTAAGGACGACCTGGCAGCTCGGAGTGCGCTGGAAGTCTCGGTACTCGTCAAGGGCCGAAGCGATCGCGAATTCACTGGCTGGGTTCGCAATCTCCCAGCGCAGAACTCGGAAACCGTCCCGGTGCAACTCACACAGCGAGGTGGAGGACCACTGGCAATCAAACCCGGCGGCGATCCCAATGTCTTCGTCCCGTTGGCCCAGGTGTACCTGGTTGATGTGGAGGTGGCTGATCCGGATGGCGGCGTGCTTCTGGGTCAACTTAGCATTGTGAAGATTCACACCAAATGGCGAAGTGGAGCGTGGTGGGTCGGCCGGGCGCTCGCCAACGCACTGGATATTGGACTCTATTGAAATTGAGCTCGGAACTCGGAACGCGGAGTTCGGAACGGAAGAAACAAAAACACTTATGGTTTTCGTTTCTTCCGTTCCGAACTTCGCGTTCCGAGTTCCGAGCTAAAAATTAAAGGTCCACATCCCAGATCACAATGTCGCCTCGTTCTCCGCCCGCGGCGGCGAGCGTTCCGTCCGGGCTGACCGCGACTGCCTTCAGGTTCCCAAGCTTCCAGGTGAATTGTTCCGTCCGAATCCAAGTCGTTGTGTCGAAGACATGAACTGTAGCGTCCTTGGTGTTCTCGCCATTGCTCGTTACATACAGGTATCGCCCGGACGGATGGTATGCCATCGCTGTGAATTGTTTTCGCGTCGTGTTTCGGACCAGTCGAGGCACTCCAAGATCGCCAACATCGGGGATCGGCCAGACCAGCAAGTTCATGGCGTTTAATCCAACCAGTTGGCTTCCATCCGGCGAGAATAGCAACTGGGCGCGTACTTTGTAAGGATACTCGCCCGTACCCCGGAGCATTCGGGTCGCTGCATCCCGAACCTCGACTCGAGCGGGGTTATTCTGCCAACCCTCTCCCAACGCGTGTCGAGTCAACATTGCGAATAGTAGGCCGTCCGCGGAAAGAGTCAGGCTCTCAACCTGAAGGTCCGCGGTGGAAAGAGTCCACGTCTGGACCCACATGCCATCGACGAGTCGCCAACCGATCAGGCGGTAGTCTGGCAGACCGTGATTGGAAATGCCTCGCGAGCCGTCGGGAGTTTGAACGATACGCTTGTTCGTCGAGAAACTCTTCTCGGTAGTTGTTTTCCGCGTGTCCCGATCGTAGATGCGGCGAGCCCCTTCAACCAACCACGTGAGTGATCGTCCATCTGATGAGAAGAAGAGTCCGGCTTTGCAGTAACTCTCCGCGTCGACATTCGCGTCCACCGGAACCCGCGAGAGTGGGGCCGCTTCCAGATTCCAGAGAAATACACCTTGATACTTAACGTAAGCAGCGATGGCGCGGCCATCCGGGCTGAACGCCAAGTCGTCTACCGGAGTATCGGCTGCCTTGAACACCCGCACGATGGTTCCCCCTAAAAAACCCGTGCCTGGGGTAACCTGAATCCTAGCTTGGA
>DASZJS010000113.1:0-11260 GCA_035947935.1 Gemmata sp.
AAGAGCGACTTCTGCTCGGGCTGCGCTGGCGGTATCGCCTGAGCCAGCGCGAGGCCGCCAAATTATTCGACTTGAACGAAGGAACGCTCACTCGCCGCACGGACAAATTGCGCGACAAGGCCACGGAACAGATCGGTAGCCGGTTGTTGGCGGAAGGATGGACCGGCGACGACATCGAAGGGTTTATCCTGACCGAACTGGGTGCCCTGCTCACCGATGATCCTCGGCTCTCGGCCGATCACCTTGGCCGCATCCTCGCTGCCAAAGGGAAGGCCCTGCCCGCCGCGCCGACGTGAGCGGTTCCGGAGTAGAAGCTACTGGGATCAAATTCACCTCTGGCTTGCTGCTATTTCGCCCGTCGTGTCGTTGGTGACAACGAGAATAATGCCCTGTTCCAAAAAGTCATAGTGTCGCGCAATGATCCGGTGGGGAACTGTCACCTTCGCGGCGACCACATTGTTCCAGGTGGATTCGGAGATAAACACATAACCGGGGGTCGGCACTGCCAGGAACTCGGCGACCTTTTCCTTGGAAGCCAGTACTTCCACCTTTCGACCCGAATAGTAGACAACGCTTGGCAGAAGCCACTCGAACGACCCCACCCGCAAGTCCCTGTTGGGGTTATCGACGCCGCTTACCCGCACCAGTTCTTTCGGTGCTTTCTGCGCTTCGATAACTGCCGGGGGGAAAGTGACAGTCAGGCCTATAAACACCACCGATGCAACTGTGACCGCAACAATCAGACCACCCCGATTACCTTGTCGGAGACAGATCCCCATCCACATCGCTGCGGCCAACGGGATCAGCCCCAACACCACCCACACCCCCAACCCTGGAAACACACGGGCCGCCAACACCACCCCACCAATGCACCCTGCGCCAACGATAACCATTCCGCCAACTGTCGCTGCCATCATCGACCGCGATACGACAAACTGACCCTCCCGCCAGCCGACCAGAAATCGGGCTGTCAGGACTGCCATCGCTGGGTAGATGGGGAGCATGTAGTTCGGTAATTTGGTCGCTGCGACCGTAAAGAACGCCAGATACACCGCGACCCAACACAACAGAAAGCGGTGAGCACGAATGGGATTGGTTAACTCACCGACCTCAGGAAGGGATGAGGGATGAGGGATGAGGGACGAGGAATTTGCCGTCACTTCGATCTTTAAGCGGCGTTTGGCTCCCAGGATTCCGTACCACGTCAGCGCTAACAGAAATGCGCTCCACGGAGCGAACATCACGGGAACGATAACGAGGTAATACCCCAATGACCCTGCATGCTTGTCCTTTGGACTCCAGAATCGGTCCACATTCTCCCGTTTGAAGAATGTCCTCAGCCATTCTCCACGGGTTTCGCTCGTCACCAGGGCATACCACGGACCAGCAACCAGGAGGAATATCACTGTTGCCACCACCAGCCGACGATCAAACAACCGGTTCAGTTCCCCGGTCCAGGCAAAGTACAACAGCACCACTATTGCCGGCAGAATGAGCCCAATCGGCCCCTTGGTGAGGAACGCCAGACCGCAGGCGACAGCCATCAAACTCCACCACTTCCGCGAGCCTTCGACATGCCCGGCCCAAAAAAACAGGTCTGTGAGAATGGTAAACGCAAGAAGGGTCGCATCCGGGGTCGCTGCGTGAACGAGGACGGCAAACTGAGCAACGGATGCCAGAATCAATCCCGCAAGGAGCCCAGTTGCCCGACCGAACATCCGCCGCCCCAGTTCGTAGATGAGCAGGATCGACAAGCATCCCGCCAAAACCGATGGCAGCCGGGCCGACCACTCACTCACCCCGAACGCGGCGTAGCTCAGTCTTTGGAACCAGTACAGCATCACCGGCTTGGCTGTTCGGAGTTGAAAATTAAACGTCGGAATCACCCATGTCTCGGCTTCCTGCATCTCGCGAGCGGTCTGGGCGTTCACGCCCTCATCCATGTCCCAAAGGCTTGGCACGCCAAGGTTCGGCAAAGTGAGAAGGGCAGAAACGATCAGCAGCAAGGCGCAATCACGGGCACGATCCCGCATGGCAGACTCCGTTCTGAGCGGCGAGGGCCGAGATCATAACGCGACAACGCAGATCGTGGGAGAGCAGTCTACCGGGTGGGCGGGTCGGCGGGTCGTTTGGTTCTAGTGGTAATGAAGTCTCTACCACATTCACCCAAGCACACACATTAAACAGTCCTAGCCCTTGCATCCACGATTTGTGTAAGTTATCTTCACCGCATCTCTCGCGTATGTGTTTAGCTCGTCGCTTTGCGACAGGACGATGTTGCGTCGTCCGAGCATTTGCCCAGCGATACGTCTCGGGGAAGGCTGTTCCAGCACCGCTTTCGGCCAGAAGGCGCCGGGAGCCCTGGCGGTCTGGTTCAACCCCGCCGGTCGTGGTTCCGCCAGGGCTCCCGGCGCCTTCTGGCCGGCGGTGCCGTGAGCCTTCCGCGAAACAGGTCTTGAAGTAGACAGTCCAAGAGATGCAACGGGCCGCGGATTACTCCGCGGCCCGGTTTGCTTTGAGTTGTGCGAAAGGCGTTGTTGCTTCCGACAGATTACACCAGTTCGCGAACCGGCTCAGTAGTCGGCTCGACGGGGTATTGTGGCCTACCGTTGGGGTCGAACTCACGAACATCGTTGAGGTTAATCCCCAGGTTCCGGTACAGCGTGGCGAAGATCTGCTCGTGCGTGATCGGCCGCTTGGTCGCGTGCTCGGCGAGACGGTTCGAGGCACCGATCACCTGACCGGTTCGCATACCGCCGCAGGCCAGCAAGGCACAACTCAGTTGTGGCCAGTGATCCCGGCTCGCGTCCTTATTAATCCGCGGCGTTCGGCCGAACTCGCCCCACACAATCACCGAGACGTCTTTATCGAGCCCGCGTTCGTGCAGATCGGTGACCAGTGCGGTTACCGCTTTGTCGAGCAACGGCATATCCTTGCGTCCCTGGACGAAGTTCTTTCCATCCGGCCCGTGCCAGTCCCAGCGGCTGAAGTTCAGCGTTACCACCCGCGCTCCGGCTTCCACCAATCGACGGGCAATGCAGAAGTTGCGGACCATCCGGGGTGAGCCATCACGCTCGAAAGCCGGGTCATCCACCCCGTACCGTTCCAGAGTCTCCGGTTTCTCCTTCGACAGGTCCAGCGCCACTTTCAGCTTCGATGAGGTGAGAATATCCAGCGCCTGCCGGTTGAACGTGTCCATGCCGGACATGATCCCGCTGCCATCAATCTTCCGGTCGAGGTCGTCGAATCCCTTCATCAGTCCGACTCGGTCCTGGAGTCGTTCGAGCGTCACGCCCTTCAATTCCAGGTTGTCCGACTTCATTCCGTTTTCCTTGCCGCCAACGAGTCGGAATGGAGCGTGTCCGAGGCCGAGGAATCCACCCTCACCGGGGTAGCCCCAGCGCTGTTCGCCCGTGCGATACATGAGGGTGAGGTGGGGGGGAATGGCGGGGTCGGCTGCTCCCTGAACTTTCGAGACCCAGGCACCGAACGAGGGCCAGAACCCGGCATTGGCAGGTGTTCTCGGTCGCCCCGTCATGCACTGATAAGCATCGTGATCCCCCGAACTGCCGACCAGCGATCGGATAATGGCGAACTTGTCCATCATGCTGGCGATCTTGGGGAATTGTTCGCAAATCTCGATGCCGGGGACATTGGTCTTGATCGGTTTGAATTCGCCGCGAACTTCCGCAGGGGCATCGGGCTTCAAGTCCCACATATCGATGTGAGGCGGGCCACCCGGCAGATAGATATTGATGACCGCCCGATGTGAGGATGTGCCCCCCGACTGGGCTTCCGCGGCCAGCAACTTGGGCAACGCCAGAGCGCCACCAAAAAGGGTTCCACCGATGGTCAGGAAGTCACGACGTGTCACCCCATCGCAAAAACCACCCCGACTGTGTGGTTTACCGAAAATGGTCAGCATATTGCGTCTCCGAATTCACGAACTGTTTCGAGAGGCGGGAATGGGGTGGGTGGGCGGTGGGGAGAGTCGTACCAGCGATCATCATACTTAATCGTTCAACGCTGTCTAAGAATTAATATCCCCGATACGGTGGAAAGAGGCAAGCACATTCTTGTTGGAGATATGGTTCTTCGGTTGTAGAAGAAGTTTTGACAAGAGGGGGTGTCCGGGAACATCACGATTTGGGTGGATTATTGTCACCCCAGCACCTTTTCGATGGTGGTCATGTGCAGATAAAGGTGCAGCGGATTGTCGACCAGTGGGACGAAACCATACTTGAGGTAGAAGGCGGCTGAGTCGTCGATTGCATCAACTTCGACTGCGTACACACCCAGTTCCGTCGACAGATCCAAGGATCGTTGAAGAGCATCGAGCAGCAATCCCTCTCCCAGTCGCCGACCGCGGGAGGACAAATCGACGGCAAGGCGGGCAAGCAAAACTACGGGGACGGGGTGTTTGGGTAGTTTTCTTCCGACATCGGTCGGGAGATGTCCAAACGAAACCGTGCCAGCCGCCAGCGTGTAATACCCCAACACGGTTCGGCTGCCTGTTAAGACAGCCACAAACGTCCGACCGAGCCGTCGTTTTTCGAACTGGCTCACGCGGGTGCGAATGAAGTCATCAAGTGGAGGCTTACCGCAAGAGAAGCCGTCTCTCTCATGCGATTTGGCGAGTGGTTCAATGATCCAATCAACCACGGCGAGCCTTGTGACGAGTTGCCGCTGCTTTGAGTGCGGCATTTGGAGCCGGTGATTTGGCTAGCAAATTGAGGAACCGGTCACGATCTCGATCCGACAGCGGAGAGGACGATTCCTCGACAAAAGCCAACTCGTCCTCGGGCACCACCTTGGCTCGGCGCACGCGGAGTTCCGTCTCGCTCACCTGTTCAATGATAACCGTAGTATTGGCAAAAGACTTCGGCAGCACAAGCCTGGCCTTTGCATCCGTGGTTCGCGTTTCTGTCTTCATAAATCCTTCCGCTGATGTGGATATAAGATAAAGGTTATCGCAGAGTGGGATGTGCAGTCAAGTGGGACCGTCCCACCTTGACGCCAAGGAAAAGACTGTAGGAATGAACTTCGTGTGCCTTCGATCACTGGCACCAATTGCTCCAAGAACCAGAAGCCAAATAACTTGGCTCCAACGAGAAAGATCGCTGTTCAAAGAAGGTACAGTTGAGTGTGGCGTCGGAGATCATTTCCGATGACGACTCGACCACCATCAAGTTGTTCCTGGAATCTCTTTCCCGGATGGCAGGGAAACCAGCGTTTTGACGATGTGTTACGTTGGGATTCGCTTTCGCAGTGCGTCATTATCTTTTGAGTTGATCCTCCTTGTGGATTCGTCATGCCATATTCCTGGGTTCGTCTCTGCGCACTCATGACACTTCCGCTCGCGATTGCAGCGGTGATCGGGTGTCAACGTGGGAAAGCACCACCACCCACCATGCCACCGGCTCAGGTGACGGTCGCCCGGCCAGTCCTCTATCCGGTCCAACATTACCTCGACTACAACGGTTTTCTCGATGCGGTGGAAACAGTGCAAATCAAAGCGCGAGTGAAAGGATTCCTGAACGAGATCTATTTCAAGGAGGGAGAAGAAGTCAAGGAAAAAGCCCTTCTATATCAGATCGACCCAAGGGAATATCAGGCGGGGGTGGCCAAGAGCAAAGCCGACATCGCGAAGGCGAAAGCCGATATCGAGAACTCAAAGGCCCAGATCGAACTGGCCAAGGCCGAACTGGAGCGTGTGAACCGGGGAGTTGCAGGGGGGGTCGCGGCCAAGACTGACCAGGACAAGGCCGTTGCACAGTTGGCAGCGAACCTGGCACAGTTGGACACCGCCAAGGCGAATGTCGATTCTGCCAAAGCATCTCTTGAGACGGCAGAACTCAATCTGGAATACACCAGGATCGAGGCACCCATCGATGGTCGCATCAGTCGCACGCAGGTCACCAAAGGGAACCTCGTCGGTCAAAACGAGTTGACGCTGCTGACCACGAACGTCCGAATGGATCCGCTATACGTTTATTTCGATATCCCCGAGCGTGATCAGGTCGAGTATCAGCGGAATCTCAAAGGGAAAACTTCAGCGACTCAAGACGAGCCCACCGTTGAGGTTGCAGTCGCAACTGAGGAGGGTTACCCGCATGTTGGCAAAATCGATTTCCGCGAAAACCGTGTGGAAACGGGCACGGGTACGATCCGGATTCGCGGTCGAATCCCTAATCCGCTGATGAATATGAATGCAACCCATCGCTTGCTCTACCCCGGACTGTACGCTCGCATCCGCATCCCGTTAGGCGAGCCAGAACGCCGCCCGGTCATCCCCGAAGATGCTCTCATGACCGGGCAAGAAGGGCGATACGTTTATGTCATCGGTGAGGGAAATAAAGTTGAAAAGCGGACGGTTACGGTTGGTCCTCAGGTCTGGGCTCCCCCGCCACCAGACGCACCACATCAGCCGGGTTGGACGTTGATCAATCCGCACCCGGCGGATCAGGATAAGGGCGGGCAGGCAGCTCCCAAGACTGCTCCAGTCCAATCGATTGTGGCCATTGAAAAGGGGCTGAATGCCAACGAGCGAATCATAGTTATCGGTCTTCAGAAAGCACGTCCAGGCGAACCGGTTTCACCGGATGAATGGCAGTTGCAGGAGCCACCTGCTTCAAAACCTGTCGAGAAAAAGTGAAGCATCGGAAGCGTGGAACTCTTTCGCGTGTGTAACTCTTTCGAGCGCGGAACTCGGAACGCGTTGTTCCGCACTCCGCGTTCCGAGTTCCGCGTTTGGAATGGTGGTCATGCGTATTAATAACTCCACAGGATCTGTTGGATGATTTCGAGATTTTTCATCGATCGCCCGATCTTTGCGAACGTGATCGCAATCATCACGCTCCTGTTCGGGGCCGTGGCCTTGTACCGGCTACCGGTTGAGCGCTATCCCGCAATCACGCCGCCAACAGTCGTGGTGACGACCACTTACCCGGGAGCAAATGCCAAGGTGGTCGCGGATACGGTCGCTGCGCCAATCGAACAGCAGATCAACGGGGTGGAGAAGATGATGTACATGTCTTCCACCTGCTCGGCGGATGGTTCCTATGCGCTGACAATCACATTCGAGATCGGCTCCAATCTGGATACGGCCCAGGTACTCGTCCAAAACCGACTATCGATTGCCGAGCCCACTCTTCCGCAGGAAGTCCGGCAACAAGGCGTCACCGTCAAGAAACAGTCATCGAACATCCTCCTGGTCATCTCGCTGACCGCTCCAGGCGGAAAGTACGATGCGCTATTCCTCTCCAACTACGCCACGCTCCGGCTGCGCGACGAACTGAGTCGGGTGGCTGGCGTTGGCGATGTGGATGTCCGCGGGATCGGTTCGTATTCCATGCGAATCTGGATCGATCCGGACAAACTCGCCTCGCGACAGATCACTACACAGGATGTGGTCGCAGCGCTGGCGCGGCAAAACGTCCAGGTTGCGGCGGGTCAGGTTGGGCAACCGCCCAACCCGACTGGCCAGGCTTTTCAACTCACAGTCACCACCCTCGGCCGCTTGTCGGAACCAGCTCAGTTTGAAGGCATCGTCGTGAAGTCTGGCGCGGGCGGACAGATCGTCTACCTCCGCGATATTGCCCGGGTCCAACTCGGTTCCCAGACCTACGACTCGTACTCGTCCCGAAATGGGAACGACTCCGCGAACATCCTCATCTATCAACTCCCCGGGTCGAACGCCCTGGAGGTGGCCAAGGGTGTGGAGAAAGCGATGGAACGGATCAAGCCATCGCTTCCGGATGGGGTCGAGTACAGCATTCCGTTCGACACCACCAAGTTCGTCGAGGCAGCGATCGACAGCGTTTACGAGACACTAGCCGAAGCGGGCGTTCTGGTGCTGATTGTGATTCTGGTGTTCTTGCACAGTTGGCGGGCGTTGTTAGTTCCCGCAACGACAGTCCCGATCACCATTATCGGGGCGTTTGCCGTCATGCCGTTTCTCGGTTTCTCCGTCAACCTGCTGACGCTCTTTGGACTGGTTCTCGCGATCGGGATCGTTGTGGATGATGCCATCGTGATTGTCGAGAACGCCAGCCACCACATCGAGATGGGAGAAGCACCGCGCGAGGCCACCATCCGGGCCATGAATGAAGTGACGGGGCCGATCATCGCCATCACGCTCGTTCTCATGGCCGTGTTCCTCCCAACCGCATTCCTGGGTGGGATCACCGGCCAACTGTACCGCCAGTTTGCCCTCACCATTGCCGCCACGGCTTTGCTCAGTGCGGTCAACGCATTGACTTTGAAACCGGCACAGTGTGCGTTGTATCTCCGAGCCGTCAAGAAACGCGGTTTGTTCAGCCGCGCGTTTGAGGCGGTCTACCGCCCGATCGAGCACGCCTACACCTGGTCGGTGCGAATCATCGTTCGGGTCTGGTGGGTGATGCTGATCGCGTTCCTTTTCGTGGCGGTTGGGACGGGGTGGTGGTATCAGAAAACGCCTACCGGCTTCTTGCCAACGGACGATCAGGGCTATCTGATCATCGCCATTCAACTCCCCGATGCGGCTTCTCTGGATCGGACGAGAGCGGTAACCGACAAGTTGAACAAGATCTTTGAGAAATATCACGATGACAAGGTGATTGAAAACTGGTTCGTACTCGGTGGGCTCTCCCTCCTCGATGGGACGAACGCTCCAAACGGAGCGACGGCGTTCGTGACCTGGACCGACTGGTCGCAGCGGAATTCACCCGATCTCCGGGTCGAAGCTCTAACCACGCGAATCCAGGCGGAACTCGGCCAGACGCAGGAGGCGTTCATCCTCGTACTCATCCCGCCATCGATTCAGGGGCTTGGGGTTGCCGGTGGATTCCAGATGCAGATTGAGGATCGGGAAGCCGTCGGTCTAGCCGCTCTCCAGGAACGAACTCAGACCATGATCGCCGAGGCGAAGAAACGCCCGGAGATTGGCATGGCTGCAACCACGTTCCGGGCCGGTGTGCCGCAGATTTACCTAAACATTGACAGGGTGAAGGCAGAACGAATGGGTGTATTGCTGAGTGATGTATTCGCCACGCTCCAGGCGAACCTCGGCTCGGTCTACGTCAACGACTTCAACAAGTTCGACCGGACTTATCAGGTACGCATCCAGGCCGATGCCCGATTCCGGGGCGACCTGGGACAAATCAGTCGTCTCGAAGTTCGCAACCGGGATGGAGGACGAGTTCCGCTTGGCACCTTGCTTACGGTTGAAACTCGGATCGGGCCGCAATCGATCACTCGGTACAACCTGTATCCCACTGCATCGATCAACGGTGGAGCAGCTCCCGGGGTGAGTTCCGGAGAAGCCATCCAGACGATGGAAGAGATTGCCGCGCAAGTTCTTCCCCAGACGATGGGGTACGACTGGACGGCAATTGCGTTCCAGGAGAAACGAGTGACCGGCGAGGCGGTTCTGGTGTTTGGCCTTGCTGTTCTGCTCGTCTATCTCGTTCTCGCAGCGCAATATGAGAGTTGGTTCTTGCCGCTGGCGGTGATTCTGGTTGTTCCTCTGGGGTTGCTCGGAGTCGTTGCAGCAGTCTGGGTCCGAGGGATGGATAACAACATCTATACCCAGATTGGTATTGTCCTCATCATTGCTCTTGTGAGTAAGAACGCGATCCTGATTGTTGAGTTCGCGCGCGAGTTGCGGATGGGTGGGCGGGGAATCCGTGAAGCGGCAATCGAAGCATCCCGGCTTCGGTTCCGGCCGATCATCATGACCAGTTTTGCGTTTATCCTTGGTGTCGTTCCACTGGTCTTCGCGACAGGAGCCGGTGCGGCGAGCCGACAGTCTTTAGGAACTGCGGTTTTCGGTGGAATGATTACTTCGACTGTTCTGACCGTGTTCTTTGTTCCCGGGTTCTACGTTGCGATCCAAACACTCATCGAATTCCGGAACGGTCCACCGAAACCAGTTCACTCCACCAGCGACAAACCGGGCGTGGGTCAAAGTGTGGTGGCAGTAGGCGAGTCGTTGGTGAAAGTGATTGGAGCCGAGTAGCACTCCAACTCGACCAGGCTCACACGACCGCTGGCCGCGGTTCGGGCAACTCCAGCGCAAACGTCTCTCCATCGATGAACGCCTCGCTTTGGGGATCGTACACGCGCCGAAGGCCAGAGAGTTTCCAGCCATCAATCGCGTATTCGTGATAACCCCATCGTCGCGTTTGCGTGGCACTCCCCGCACAAATCGAGGCAAAGGGTAGATGCTCGCCAGCCGATAGCCAGTACCAGACATGGCGGTGACCGTGCAGCCACAAGCTCACCCCACACTCCGCAGCGATATCGCGCACACGCCGCCAGTTGCGCAGCCGGTGCCATCGGGGTTCTGGAATCCGCTTTTGAGTCAGGATCGGGTAATGGCTCACGACGATCCTTGGTCCGGGATCGAGGCTCGCAGTCAATTCGCGAAGTCGGGCGAGTTGAGACTCGCCAACTTTCCCCGTTGCATCCCACATCCAAAAGTTGGGTTTCGCCGAATTGAGTCCGATCAACCAGACGTGCCCGACCTTCCGCGCAAACGGATAAACCGCGTTTGCGATGCGTACGCCCTGTTGCCAGGGAGCAAACACGGCCTCGAACGCTCCCTTCCTTTCGGCGCGGGGAACGTAAACATCGTGGTTTCCCGGCACGGCGATTCCTGGTGCAAGCGAGGGGTCTCCGACCCCAATCTTCGTTGCCGCCGTGCAGAGTTCGGCATCGAACCCCAGCATGGTCGCATCGCCGGAAAACACGAGCTGATCGTACTCCCGGGCCGCAAAATCGCGTCGCAACGCCTCGGCAACGAGGGGAGCATGATAGAACCGGCTGCCGCGACCGAGCAAGGCAACATTCATCCATCCGGTCGATCGCTTGCCAAGCAAGTCCCGCACCGTCCACCCAAGGGGGCGGGCAGTCAGGTGGACATCGCTGAAGTGGCAAAGCTTTACAGCCATAATGCGAAACGCGGAACGCGAAACTCCCGACTCCTGTATACAACGACCTTTGTCGGCTCACTGTCAAGATTAAGTTACGGTGTGCCGCAGCGATGGACACGGGTTCTTCTGCCTGTCTCCCCTTTCCCCATTTCACTCTCTACCCATGATTCATTACGAATTCCCCAACAAAATCGTCCTGGTTACCGGCAGTTCCCGGGGCATTGGTGCGGCTGTTCTATCCGCATTTGCCCGAGCCGGGGCAACGTGTGTGCTGCATTTCTGGGATGATCCGGATGGAACGAACCGGAAGGATGCGGAAACACTAGCCGGTCAACTCCGTGGGA
>DASZJS010000114.1:0-1599 GCA_035947935.1 Gemmata sp.
GATCCAGACAGATGTACGGCCTCTGTCTATCGAAATGACACGCAGAATCCTCAGCAGATCTTTTATCGAGTTGATGAACTCACACTCCCCGACATCTTGCCGGGATTCACGGTCCCCGTGGCGCGATTGTTTGAGTGATAACCGGCGTTACAGCTTTCCCTTGCTCCAGCGTGCTGCTGCTTCGGCCACGCGCTTGCCGAGAATCACTGCGGATTTGCGATCGCCTTCGTTCACCTTCTCCTGGCCCCAGTCCGTTTGAGCCATCACACCGGAATAGCACGATAATCGGTTCACTTTGTCCACCGCGGTGCCCTCGACCAGTTCCCCAAGCCCCACCCAGATCATTCCGTGCTGCATGGCATTCAACCACAGCCCTTGCAAGGTGTTCAGCTTATCGCCGCTGAGACCGCCAGAGTGGGTGAAGCCCGCCGCGAGTTTGTCTTTCCACCCGAGTTTGGCCCACACTTCGCTGGCCGCATCGATAAAGGTCTTGAACTGGGCCGAGTAACCGGCCATATACGTTGGCGTCCCAAACACAATCGCATCCACGGCACTCAACTTGGCAAGTACACTAGGGTTTTTCCAGCGTCCCTGAACGATGTCTTCACCAATGATCCGGATGACCTCAACGGTGGTACCGGCCACTCCCTTCGCACCCTCTGCGACAGCCTCCGCAATTTGGTGCGTATGCCCCTGAGCCGAGAAGTAGATCACTGCAACGGTTGGCATGATTGGCTCCAATGTGAAATGAGTGAGTCAAACACACTGATAGACGATTGCTCACAGATGGCCAGACCCTTTTGGGCTTGTCTTGTAGTGTGGGTCGAGGCTTTGCGAGCCCACCAATACCAGGAACACGGAAAACGGTGGGGCTTGCAAAGCCTCGACCCACACTACAAGACCGAGTAAACCCAAGAAGCTCCACTACGCAGGTTGCAACGGGTTCGATCCCGCGATAGCCTTTCAACATCACTCGAAGGGAACTGTCATGCCCGACCTGGCCGATGGCGAAAGCACCGAGATGAAAGGTTCAGGCGCGAAACCCTACCAGCTCAAGAACACGGGCGGTGTGTACTCGTGTACCTGTCCAGCGTGGCGAAATCAATCGTTCCCAATTGAGCGGCGAACGTGCAAGCACCTCCGCAAACTCCGGGGCGATGCCGCCGAAGAGACACGCATCCAGACGGCAGAGCCCTTGAAGCCCCTGAAGCCCGAGGGGGCCGAGGATGTCGAAAAGCTGCCACTCCTCCTCGCCCATGTGTGGAGCGAGGAAGCACAAGACCCCACCGGCTGGTGGATGAGCGAGAAACTCGATGGCGTTCGGGCCTACTGGGACGGCAAGCAGTTCCTTTCCCGCAACAACAACATCTTCTATGCCCCGGAGTGGTTTGCGGAAGGACTGCCGCCCCATCCTCTCGATGGAGAGTTATGGGTTGCCCGCAAGAAATTCGACTTCACCAGTGGTCTCGTCCGCCAGCAGAGCAAATCGAATGACTGGAAGCAAGTTCAGTACGTCATTTTCGATGCTCCGGACGTTAATGGGCCGTTCGAGGAGCGGTTGCAGTTCCTGACCGATGGCATCCGGTCCTGGAGAACGGC
>DASZJS010000115.1:0-3257 GCA_035947935.1 Gemmata sp.
GTTCAGTGCCGACCGGTCCTGGGCAGCGGTTCTCGACGACCGACCGGTACTTTCCGGCCGCCATCCCCTGCACCTGTATCACGGTACCCTCGGCGCATCTTCGTTTCAGGATCGCGGCGTAGCCACCTGCTACGATCCACAGTTCCAGGCTGGATATCCGAAAACGCCCGTGTTCGATGGCGGAAGCCGGCCAGCCGAGTTATTCCTCTTCCTTGGAGGAGGAACATACCGACCAGCAGCTTACAAGCTCGGATGGTTCGCATTCCTGCTGCTCATTCCGGTGGCATTCGCATCGGCCGCTCGGGGAGCTGGTTTGCCGGCTGGAGCGGCAATTCTTTCGGGGTGTGGAGGGATTCTGCTCGGCTGGTCGGCAACAGTCCGACAGATGATTGTCGAGGGGCAACTGGATCTCCTTGGAGCCGGTTTGGCGGGGGTTGTGTTTGTGCCGTGGTTGGCCCGGTACGCCCGGTCGCTTGGCGTGGATGCGTGGCTTGTGCTGGCTGGGACAGCAACGATCGGCTGGTATTTCCAGCCGCTGATCTGGGTTGGGCTTTCGCCCGTCATTTTTGCGTATTACCTCGTGTTCGCCCCACGGCTCGGTCCCGCGTGGCATCTGGGTCTGGCGGGGATAGCATTTGTTGGCGTTGCTCCGAACGCATGGTGGTTGTCGGACTGGGGAAAATACTGGTGGCTTCGGCAACCGATTGCCGGGGACCACATTCCGCTTCCCGACTGGCTGGCCGTACTGGGTTCACTTCCCGATTACCCACCACTCTTCGAATACCTCCCCGGTGGGGTTGTCCTGGTGTTCAGCGGCGTTGCCGGGCTGGTGTTGCTGTGGCGAACCAGCCACAAAGCATCAGCGTGGTTGCTCCTGTTGGCGGCACTGTTCGCCGTCTTGATGGCCCGCGTGGCCGGAGTGTGGTCGGCCGTACCGCCCGCTGTCCCCGACCGGGTTATGGTTCTGGCTGCCGGCTTTTTGGTCCCTCCAACTGCCTTTGCCGTATGGACGTTACTCCGAACAGTTCGGATCGCCGCGATCGCAACGATTATTGCTCTGGTTGGCTTGATGATCGTGGGGTGGGTGGATGGACCGGGCAAACCTCTCGCACGCAACCTCGGCGTGGCAACCGATCCTCTGTTGATTGGGTTCACTCCCGAACAGCAACAGTTGATCGCGCTCCTCAACGAACACACCACCCCCGAAGCCCGCGTTCTGTGGGATGAGACATTCAACCATCGGGCAGGATGGAACTGGTCCGCGCTACTTCCGCTTCAGACGAACTGTGCCTTCCTGGGTGGACTGGACCCGGAGGCCGGTGTCGAACACTCTTACTGCGCTATGTGCAGCCGGCAGCTCACCGGGCGAGCCTTGTCCGAGTGGTCGGATGCGGACCTGATGGCGTTCTGCCGATGGTATAACGTCGGCTGGGTGGTGGCCCGGAGCCCGGCGGCAATCGAACGCTGGGGAAAGCTGGCGAAGGCAAGCCCCATCGCTCAGTTGACGGAGGATGGGCAACCCGTGGTGTTCTACAAACTGGATCGACCGCGGTCGTTCATCCTGAGCGGGGGCGGAACAGCAACATGGGAATCGGCAAATACTCGCCGCGTGATCCTCACGAATGTGGTCCCGAATGCGGAGGGAGAAGTGCAACTGAGCCTGCACATGCTCAAGGGATTACGCGTATCGCCAAGCTATATTGTGGTGGAACCGATGAAGGACCCAACGTGCCGCGACCCGGTCGATCACGTCAAACTGCATATGCCCAGCCCTGTCCCCAGACTGACGCTGATGTGGGAAAACCCATAGAGATAGTGGAGAGTTGATAGTGGAGAGTTGATAGTGGAGAGTGGAAAACGAAGAGTGTCGGCTTAGTTGATATTCGTGATCCCCTTACTCGTTTTCACGATTGCGACGAGGAGCCTGAGAAGTTCATCGTTGTCGCCGGCGATCGATTCAAAACTTGGGCGGTCGATCAATTCGGATGCGTGAAGTAATTCCAGCCAGTAAAGAGTTTCATTTGCTTCTTTGAGAGCCACACTCATTTTGTGTGTGAAGTCAGATTTACTTTCAGCATGTGCGCCTTCCCGCACAAGTGCCCCAATGGCCGTGCCGCTTCGTAAGACCTGTTTGGAAATCACAAATTCCCGTTTCTCAGCCTGGAGAAATCTTGCCAACTTTATCACTCTCACAGCGAACGCAAACGATTTGTGATAAATCGGCCCCGTAGCCATGTCATTTTCCCTTCTTTCTTCTTTTTTCTCTCCTTCTTCAACTCTCCACTCTCAACTCTCCACTCTCAACTTTCTTGATGTACGTTGTCCCGACGTCCACCTGCTCCAGCGTGGAGGCCCGGCACAGACCGATGAGGTCGGGGTGATCGTCGGGTGCCTGTATCTCGCAGATTCCGAAGAATTGGTCCTGGAGGAATCGAAGAACCTGGGCCATCAGAAGTTTGCCAAGCCCCTGGCGACGGAGATCCTGGCGGACCTGAACGTCCAGAACTCCGGCTGAGGGGAACCCCCATCGCCAGCCGTAACCTTCGAGTTCCCAAACGATAGCGCGTGCAGCCAGGAAATTGTTCACCAGTTTGTCCACCATGCGAAACTCGACTGGCTCCAAAGTCCCCCACACGCAATCGTGCCACCATGAGGGTACGCCCGCGGCTCGCAAAATCTGCGTTTCGTAGCGCTTCCTCAGCAATCCGAAGCGGCCATCGGCAATGGAGAGCGGAGCATCAAGCTTCTTGTGGAAGACAAGAGTTGTGCCGGCAGGAGCGTAACCGAGCGACTTGAAGAACGGATCGGCACCCGGATCGGAGGCCAGAAAGCCCGGGCAGTTTGTTCCGCCGTAAAGTCCAAATCCAAAAGGACAGTATGGCCAGCGTGGACCGGCGCGCAGCGTTGTTGCTCCGCGGGCGGTCAGGTATTGTTCCGCCCGATGGACCAAGTCCCGGGCGGTCCCATGCCGGCGGGAATCGGGTCGCACGGCCAGCGAGCAGATCACCCCTTGCGTGTAATCGAGAGCCGACAGTTCCTCGTTCGGGCCAAACCCAGCAAGAATGTACCCAACTACCTTGTTGTCTGTATCATCGACCGCAATGATCAACCCGTCCGGATCGAAGTACGGTTTGGAGAAAATCCACCGTTCCAGGAGGCCGGGGGTACGAAGTGGATACGCACTACGAGCGGGGTGAGACTCGTTCCAGACGTCGGCCATTGCCGGCGGATCGGTGTTTTTGAAGCGGCGAAAGGTG
>DASZJS010000116.1:0-3413 GCA_035947935.1 Gemmata sp.
TTCTGGGACACCCACGGCGGCAACTTCCGTACGTTGCGTCAGCAGTTACTTCCGAACGTCGATCGCGCTTTGGGAGCACTCGTGACCGATCTCCGCGACCGCGGCCTCCTCGATGAAACGGTTGTCTACTGTGCGGGTGAGTTTGGACGAACGCCGCGGATTAATGGGAATGCAGGACGGGATCACTGGTCCCGGTCGATGGCGGTCTTCCTGGCAGGTGGTGGGGTGAAGGGCGGAACCGTGTATGGTGCGACGGATGCCCACGGATTGGCACCCGAGAGCGATGCCTGTTCTCCAGCAGATGTCTCGGCAACCGTTCTGCATCTTCTCGGAATCGAGCCGATGCACGAAATCCGCACGCCTTCGGGTCGTCCGGTCGCGGTTTTCCGCGATGGAAAGGTTCTTTCGCCACTCGTCGCGTGAAGACTTATGCTCCACCCGTGAGGAATAAGAGATTTGCGTCGCGGGGCAGAGGCTTCGCGACCTACTTTGAAAGCTGATACCCACTCACTCAAACGTCTCATTCCTGACCGCGCGAAGTATAGCTCGTTGAACCGCACTCAGTCGATTGGTCATCGCTCAGGAACGACCACGGTGTTTGATAGTCCTGCCAGGAATCGCAGATCCGATATCGCGTGACCGGCACCCACTGGGCTTGTTCCATCTCCGACACAGTCACGAATTGCCGATAGCGATCCGTGCTGCCCGGCCACCGGCCGAGGATCGGTGGCCCCATCGCGATCCCACCGGCCCCGCCGAACCGCTGCCGTGGGGGTAACAACTCCAGGGTGACCGGAGTGGCTGTCGGCCCGCCTTCGTTGTCGAGTGTGGGGTCTGTACCAAGGAAGACGAAGATCCCATTGTCGCCTCGATCGTGGATGACGAGGTAATAGAGGGAACTCTCGATCGCTACGTTCACGTCTGGCCTCCTGATAAGTGGCCACTCGGCTTATGCAATTCATGCGCCATGAGAGAAGTTGCGGAACTCAAAAAGCCTCAAAATCAATCTGTTTTCGTGGCGGAGCAGGGGTTTTCGACTGTCGTTCTGAAATGACATTTCCCATTGCCCTTACCCCTCAGTCTGCATGTTGAGGCTGGGCAGCATTGGTATGCACTGCGTCTCAATACTCCGAAGGATTGAGCAATGGAGGAGTGTCGAACTTCTCGGCATCTGTCGGGAAAACTGTGTCCACAATTTCGATGACAGGCTTCTATGGTAGGGGAACTGTCGTGCGAAAAGCATATTGCATCAACCGCCGCCCCTCTCCGGAACCAAATCCAACCCTTCCCGCTCCTCGGAAATCCGCTACAATTCTCCCTTCACCCCCGGGCCAAAAACCCGACTGATGCGAGGGCTATTGTCCGATCGCAGGCCGGCCGGTGGGTTATACATGCCGCCAAAGTCGCGGCGAAAGGTGTTCCCATGTCTCTTGGATTGATTGGCTACAAACTCGGCATGACGCAGGTTTTCGTTGAGAATGGTTCGGTCGAACCTGTGACGGTTCTTCAACTCGGCCCCTGCCCGGTTCTCCAGATCAAATACCCCTCTGCCGACAATGAGAAGGGCGGAAAAGTTCGCAAGGATGGCTATTCGGCCGTCCAACTCGGCTTCAAGGACAAACGACGCAAGGCCGCAACTCGTCCTGAACAAGGCCACGTCGCGGCCAACCTGAAGTCAAAACGGAAAGAAGCCCGACTGAAGGCAGGGGTGCAACTCCCCCCGAAGGCCGACTGTGAGCCACAGCGGTTCGTTCGTGAGTTTCGGCTCGATCGCAGCGGCGGATTCATCACCAAGGCAGAATGCGGTCCAGCCGAGGCCAAGGTGACCGTCGAACGCATTCGCACCGTGGATGACAAGGGACAGAAGAAGTACGAGGCTTATGCCGATGAAATGCCCCTGAAGGTTGGACAGATACTGACCGTTAGCGAGGTCTTCAAGGATGTTCTCTCGGTGGATGTGACAGGAACATCGAAAGGCCGAGGTACGCAGGGTGTGATGAAGCGGCACAACTTCGATGGCCTCCCGGCCGCTCACGGTGCCAAGAAGGTCCACCGCCAGGCCGGTTCGACCTCATCGCTTGCCAGTAACCGCGGTAGCGGCCGACCGAAGAAGGGTTTAAAGCGAGCCGGTCGATACGGCAACACCCAGATCACCATTCGCAACCTGCCCGTCATCAAGATCGATACCGAGAACAACCTGCTCCTGGTTCGAGGTGGCATCCCCGGGTTTCCGGGCGCGATCGTCATGGTGCGACCGACGAACAAGGTTGGCCCTGGCTCCCCGAAGGCCAAGACGCGCAAGCAGGATGTCGTCGCCAAGAAGAAGTAAGGGTGCCAAATAAGCCTAGGTCGAAGGCTGCAAGCCGATGGCCTGGGCTGCGAGTTTTGAAGTTGCGCTTTTGGTTCAAGCCCAAAGATCAGCAGTTGAAAACCGAGGTGCGGAAGCACCATCCCTACAAGCCCGAAGCGCCAGCGAGGGAAAAGCTGTCCCTCGCTGGCGCTTCGGGCTTGTATCGGCCTTTTCGCATAACAACCATAAAAGCGCAATTTCAAAAGCTGCGAGTGAGGACGCCCGCCGACGGTTCGGTAGAGCGGGCTATGCCCGATGCGCTCGCGCGGGGACGGATTTTCAAGCATTTCACTCCACCATTTTCATTTTTCCCCCACAGTTCCCCCGGTAAACTCACTTCAGCAATTCTTTCAAACACACTCTCCATTCGTGGAGGATGCCATGCGCATCGCGGTATGGGTTGGGGCTATTGCGATCATCGCCGGTAGTGGACTTCTGGCCGCCGGACGGGATGGGTCACCCGATGTGCGGGTGTCTCTGCCGGGTCACTTTGGCGGAGTCACTGCCATTGCGTTCAATGCGAAGGGCGATGAAATCGCCACTGGTGCGGGGAACGGTACTGTCCGGATCTGGAATGTAAAATCGGGCACATCCGTGGTCAAACGGGAGGAGTTCAAGGGAATAAGCATTACTGGGCTTGCGTTCTCACAAGATGGCAGCATTCTTGCTGCCAGCGGGAAGGGAAAGGTGGGAATGTGGTTCGCAACCGAGATTAAGAACGCCAAGACGGACACGGGGACTACCTCGGTGACTGCCAAGGGCGATACAAGGAATTTCAAATGGGTTTACTTTCCCAGCACGGATTCCGAAGCCACATACTCCGATGTCGCCATCCCCGGCGACGGTCAAGAGATCTATTTCGCGCGCCGGCACTTCGGCTTCAACTACCCAGGCAGAATGTTCCGTTACGATAAAGCCCGCGATATCACCGAGGAGCGTCCGGGGCCGAAATACTTCGACCCGTGTGCTATGGCCTGTATTTCGCATCGCGACAGCGGCGTGGTGGCCGTGTATGGAACTGTAGGGGAAAAGGGGGTGTCGGCCGTGGTTCTCTATGGATTCG
>DASZJS010000117.1:0-2216 GCA_035947935.1 Gemmata sp.
GCGATCTCAGCTGCTCCCACTTCGTGGGTGGTACAGACAGAACCATCCGTTCCTGCGATTCGGATATCCAAATCTCGGTGTAACTCAGCCCTTCATACTTGAGAGGTGCCTTCTCCAGAGTAACCGTTGCCCCAATTTCCGCGGCCATCTCGCCCACGGCGGAACTGAAGCCCCCTGCCCCGCAATCCGTGATTGCGGAAAAGAGCCCGAGGTCACGAGCCTGAATAATCACATCCTGAACTTTTTTCTCGGTAATGGCATTCCCGATCTGGACTGCGCCACCACTGACTGTTTCGGATTCATGCGTCAGTTCCAGGCTGGAGAAGGTCGCTCCATGGATGCCATCGCGACCGGTACGCCCGCCAACCGCCACGATCAGGTCAAGCGGCCTTGCTGCCTTCGCATCCTTCCCTTTCGGGAGAAGCCCGATGGTGCCACAGAACACCAGTGGGTTGGCGAGATAGCGTTCATCGAAAACGATGGCACCATTGACGGTCGGAATCCCCATCCGGTTGCCGTAATCGCGAACACCTGCAACTACGCCCTGCATCACCCGACGAGGATGGAGAACGCCCTGCGGAAGTTGGTCGGGTGGATAGTCGGGTGGCGCAAAACAAAACACGTCGGTGTTGCATACAGGTTTGGCAGCCAACCCCGTCCCCAGGAGATCACGGATCACTCCACCGAGCCCCGTATTCGCCCCCCCATAGGGTTCGATGGCAGAGGGGTGGTTGTGCGTTTCCACCTTGAAACAGATGTGGTTGTTCTCATCGAACTCTACAACTCCCGCGTTATCCACGAACACGCTCACGCACCAGTCATTTGCACCGAGCTTCTGGCGGATAGTCTGCGTTGCGGCAAATACAGTTTCCTTGAGCAAATTCTTGTATACCCGTGTCTCGCCTGTGTTCTTGTCGGTGAGTGTTATGGTTCCCTTGAGCGTTTTGTGAGAGCAGTGTTCCGACCAGGTCTGAGCAATCGTTTCGAGTTCGCAGTCTGTCGGTTCACGACCAAGCCCGCGGAAATGTGCCTGCACGGCCTTCATTTCATCAAGGGTGAGCGCGAGCATCCCGTCCTTGCTCAACTTCACGAGCCCGGCATCATCGAGTTTCAAAAGGGCTACGGTCACGGATTTGAATATGTATGGCGACCCAATACCGAGGTGATCTGTCTTGACTGGTCCGACAACGACTTGCTCGATGGCATCGTTGGCCAGGACCCTGCGGAACAAGATGTCGCGATCGAGGGAGGAAAGTTCCGGCGGACCAAAGTAGCGACGGAAAGTTCTGGCCCCGCTGACGGGAAGTTGAAGCAATCGGGCTGCATCGAGGATCGTTTGGGCTACCGGGTCCATCACACCCGGCTTGAGCAACACCGTGTAGTAATGCCCGGATTTGGCTGTTGCAGGCGTTGCGTTGGCAGTCTCGACCAGAGGGTCTGCGAGTACTTCATTCGTCAGTTTTTCGAGATCAGCATCCCCGAGTTGACCTTCGAGGAGGTAACCGCGGGCCGATCCGCTGATAAGATCCCCCCCGCGCTCGGCGTGCGTGAGCATGTCGAACTCATCGCACACGCGTTCCCGTTCTCCATCCCGACCCAGCGGCCGAATCTCAAGATCCCAGAGCATCGCGCACCTGCTTCGCCTCGGTTAACCAGCGAACGAGGCCGGCACCATCGCCGGCCTCGAGCATCCTACGGAAGTCGGATAGACGGTCGGTGAACTCCGCGAGCGCCGTTAAAACGGATTCGCGGTTCGCCTGGAAGATCGCCGTCCACATGCGAGGATCGCCTGCGGCAATGCGGGTCACATCCCGGAAGCCACCGGCCGTGAGCGAAAGCATGTCGATCGGTGTCATTCCCGCCACAGCCGCAGCAAGCGCATGTGGAAGATGGCTTGTCGCGGCGAGCCTGCGATCGTGATCGTCGGGGGACATCATCACGACGGTCGAACCGAGCGCCTGCCAGAACTGCACGACACGTTCAACCGCCGCCGGACTGTTCGCAGGGATTGGAGTAACAACGGTAGTCCTGTTCACGAACAGTTCCGATTGAGCGTTTTCCGCGCCGGTTTTTTCCGATCCCGCAAGCGGATGGGCAGGGACAAACTCAATCCCCTCCGGGAGTTTCCCAGCCACGCGAGCGACGATGTTCCCTTTTGTGCTTCCGCCATCTGTGAATGTGGTGCCGTGGAGACAATTGGGGGCCGCTTGCACGAT
>DASZJS010000118.1:0-10618 GCA_035947935.1 Gemmata sp.
GAGAGCGAACGAAAGCCTGGGCGAAATTCCCGGCGTCTCCGTGTAACTCGGTGTAGCGCACACCGTTCACCTCGACGCAAATCTCAACCGGTTTGACAACCCCGGGAACCGAACACGATGCAAGCAGGATTTTGCGGACCAGCACCGTTGCATCTGGCCGTCCCGAGCAAGCAATCGCTCCGAGATCCCACACGGCGAACCGATTGGTCAGCAGGTTGCCCGTTCCGATATACAACCGCCGCCCTGCCATGTGAGCATCGCGGAGTTCGCACATGAACTCGTCATCCACTTCATGTTCGAGCGTTTTTTCGAGCGGCGCGGATGTCATCAAGCCGGTTCCGCTGAGGAGACCTCGAATCGGTTGCCAGGTGAACAGATCGGATCGCCGGAGAGTTGTGAAGGAGACTTCCAACTGGTGGTCGTGTTTCGGTCCCAGAAATGCCAGGGCGGCTGTGACTGCACCGCTGCTGATCCCAGTCGCAATATCGAAGGTCGGCCGTGTGCCGCTTTTCGTCCATCCCGCCAGTACACCGGCCGTGTACGCTCCGTATTTCCCACCGCCCGACATTACCAGCACGTTCAGAGGCCGACCGGGCGTTGGTGTCGGGGGCTTCCCAGCCAATACTTCAGACAGGCCTGCAACGGCAATGGTATCGCCATCGCGGCTGGGCGATGTTTCACCGACATTCGCCCACGGTTTTGCAACAATATGCTCGGGCGGGCTATTGAGAGGCTTGTTGGAACAGCCGGTCACGATCGCCAAGGCGAGCGGAATCAGTGAGAGCAGGAGAGTGAGGTTGGAACCCCGCCTCCACCTGGGTGTTCTGACTGTCATCGCGTTGACCCGCGCAATTCAATGAAACTATGGCGCACCGGAAATATCGGCCGCTTCACGGCGGGTCAAGCTCATCTCAAGCCCTAAGTCAAGAAATCATCAGTACTTTAAGTCGAAAAATAGCCTCAAGCCACCCTGAACTCCGCCGAATCGATCAACTGCGGTGTTAAGTTAATGGCCTCCTAACTCGAAAGCTTCGCAATCTGCGATTGAATTTCGGAGCGCAATCCCTTGCTCACATACAATCTCCCAAACCTTCCGCCCTAAATCCACAGGAACTCCCCTCATGACTCGCCTCTTCGCTGCCTCGGCGTTGTTCTTGGGACTCTTTACCGCCTTACCACATGCGGCACTGGCTCAGAAGACTCCTGAAGTTCCTGAAAGCGTCACGTTCGAGCCCGGCATCGAGTACACCAATCCCGACGATCAACACCTGAAACTCGATCTGGCTCGCCCCAGAATTGGCAATGGACCGTTCCCAACAATCCTGTGCATCCACGGGGGCGGTTTCCGTGCCGGCAATCGCGAGAGCTACGATGGGCTTTGCTTGCGACTGGCCGAGCACGGCTATGTCGCCGTTACGATCACTTACCGGCTGGCACCAAAGTACCCATTCCCCGCAGCCATCCACGATACCAAGGCTGCCGTTCGATGGTTGCGGGCGAACGCCGCGAAGTACAAGATTGACCCGGAACGGATTGGGGTGACCGGCGGTTCGGCCGGTGGGCACCTGGCACAGTTCCTCGCAGTGACGGGCGATGTGAAGGAGTTCGAGGGCGATGGTGGCAACCCCGGTCAATCGAGCAAGGTCGCCTGTGTTGTGAATGTCTACGGTCCCAGCGATTTCACCAAATCCTACGGCAAGAGCGTGGATGCGGCTGAAGTGCTGCCGCTGTTTCTCGGTGGCAATCTGGAGAAGGCCCGCCCACTCCACATCCGGGCCAGCCCGCTTTACTGGGTGACGCCAAACGCTTCACCAACCCTGTGCATTCATGGAACTGACGACAAGTACGTTGCCCACGAGCAAGCCGTATGGATGGTCGATAAACTCAAGGCGGCGAATGTGGAGGCGGAGTTACTCACGCTCGAAGGAGCCGGACATGGGTTCAAGGGCAAAGACGCCGAGACCGCCGAAAAGGCTCTCTTCGCCTTTTTCGATAACCATTTGAAGACGAAGAAATGAGGGGCACAATGGAACCAGCCAGAAAGGTAGCCATCGTTACCGGCGCGGGGTCAGGGATTGGCCGTGCGACGGCACTTGCTCTTGTACGAGAGGGCTATTCGGTCGTTCTCGCTGGTCGTCAGCGCAAGACACTTGAAGAAACGCTTGCTCTGACACGCGATGGTGCGGTACAGGCGTTTCCCATTCCCGCTGATGTGACCGATCCCGCGTCCGTGAAGGCTCTCTTCGAGCAAACCAAGGCGCATTTCGGTCGCGTCGATCTGCTGTTCAACAATGCTGGCACGGGTGCCCCGCCAATCCTACTGGAAGACCTGACTTTCGAGCAATGGCGGCGAGTGGTCGATGTGAATCTCACCGGACCATTCCTCTGCACGCAGGAAGCGTTCCGCATCATGAAGGAGCAATCGCCGCGGGGTGGCCGGATCATCAATAACGGCTCCATCTCGGCCTATGCGCCGCGTCCCAACTCCGCCCCCTATACGGCCACGAAGCACGCCATTACCGGCCTCACCAAATCCACGGCTCTCGATGGTCGAAAGTACGATATCGCCTGCGGCCAGATCGACATCGGCAACGCCGACACCGATATGACAGCGAAGATGAAGAACGGAGTGGCGCAAGCCAACGGGACAATCGCTGCCGAACCGACGATGGATGTGGAGAACGTGGCACGAGCGGTCGTTTGTATGGCCAGCCTGCCACTGGATGCCAACGTGCTGTTCATGACCGTCATGGCCACGAAGATGCCGTTGGTTGGGCGTGGGTGATGGTATTTTCCGCAAGAGTCCCGCTTGTCACTGTGCCGAATTGAAGATCACTACTTCTTCTGAAACTCCTTCGCAGTCTTAATGATTGCATCGGCATTGCCAACCTTGCACGCACCCGCGCCACCCTCTTTGCCCGGACCAGCGGTGCCGCCATTTCCGCCCAATGTAATCCCACCGATGCTCCCAATCGCAACACTGGCACCGCCGCCACCTCCTCCTTTTCCGCCACCCCCAGCGCCGCCATTCCCTCCGATCGCTACTGCCACTCCGGAGGGCGCTTTCGCAATTGCCGAACCACCACCCCCGGCCGTTTGCTCAGCTTGCGTCGGGCTGCCATTCCCACCCACCGCCACGACGAGTTTCGCATCCGCATCATCCGCGATTGCTGAGTCGCCGCCACCGTTTCGGCCGTTCGCGGCGATCACCAGTACGAAGCTTTTGTCCGCGGAGACATACTTTTTAGACCCCTCGCCGGGCCGGAGTTTATCTGAGTATTTGTCAACGACTTTTGAAAGGTCAGCCCGCAGTTGTTTCTCGGCCGCTTCCTTGTTCTTGGGGTCGGGGTCGAACTTGCTGAGCACATCGATGACCTCTGTCCGTAGTTTTTCAAGCGATTGGTTCGGCTCCTCGGCCAAAGCGCATCTGGTGGGAGCAATCAACAGGAGAATGAATGTGAACGTCTGAAGTCGCATGGGGTCTCTCTTGCTTGAGGAAACATACCAGCGCGTGCCGAAACACTTGTTCTCTGACGCTTGACGGGATAATAAGGCTCGTTTTTGTCCCTCGTCAACTATTCACATGAAGTTGTAATCACCGGCAATTAAAAGTTGATTGCCAATTCTCCCGCGGGATGCCAACGTGCTGTTCATGACCGTCATGGCCACGAAGATGCCACTGGTTGGGGGGGTGATAGAAATTTGCCTGTCGGACTTGTTCCACGTCCAGTTTTAAAATATGGAGGCAATCTGCAAGACCACTACACGGAATAAATGGCTCCGATCATATTGTTTACGGTAGGTGACTCAACAACTCAGCAATACCGAGTTATTTACCATCGAATTGACGTTGAGCTTCTGAGATGATGCTATCGATTGTTGTTAACCAGTTCGGACCAAAGTTCTCGTTAAATAAGACACACAACGCATCGTAGTCAATCAATTCGATGCGGTGTGTACGGAGCGCTTCTGATCGGGCTGCGCGAGTAAACCCTGCAGTAGTCACGAGCAAACCGCGAGTTGCCGCTTCGCGTTCCACAACTCCCAAAAGAGCACGCACTTCTTTGACACCTACATTCTCCGTGTATCTTTTGCACTCCACCACAGATGATTCGGCGCATGCTGCTGACTTGTTGCAGAGTCTTACATCGTAGCCACCATCTCTGCTTTGTTGCGTGACCTGAACCTCAAAATCTCGTCTGCTAAAAAGGAGTGCGATGACAAGCTCAAAATCCCTTGGCGAAATGATAAGCAATTCATCTCGCGGATGAACGGGGGCAAGGTACGCCGCCCGAATAAGGTTCATCGCGTCAAAAAGCCCACTAATTCGTCCATCGGGCAACCACCAGAAGTGCGCTGCCAAGTAGGCATGAATTACATCAATCGCCATTCGTGGGCGATGTAGCAGGTCTAGTACCCAAGTGATACCTTCCCAAGGTAAGTCTTCCCGCAAAAATCGCCGCACCTGTTCGATCTCAAGGGCCTTGTCACGGTCATCCCTTAGAAAGCCTGTAATGCGATCAACGTCCCCGCCGAGTATGCAGGTTGGCATCAAGAATGCGCGAATCAATAAGACTACTTCTTTGGGATCTCGCTCCACTATTAGGGCGATGTACCCATCGCGATGCTCCTCGGACGGAAAACAGAAGTCTGGGAATAGTTGAACGTCGCGTGATTCGACTGGCGTGGCCATTAGTGCTAACCACTGATCGAGAGTCAGGTCACGCCCCTGGAGAAGTGGCTTTCCCCGTGTTGCCTTCTTCTTACCCATCGTTGCCACTCTGCTTTCTGAATCGGGTTTTTAGTTACCAACCATTCATGATCTAACATTGGCTGGATAGTAAGGCTCATCTTCGTTCCCGTCAACGAGTTCGCCAGCTCTTCAAATTGAATTCCGACCATATGCCATCAACTATTTGATTGCCAATTCTCGCATTACGAGACATAACGTGAAAAACCAACGCCGAAGTTCCCAATCACGAAATTACCCCTCGTCTCGCATGAAGATCACCCGACTCGAAACGATTTACCTTCCCGATTATCCCTCAATCCTGTTCGTTGCCGTTCACACGGACGCCGGGCTATCCGGCTATGCCGACACTTGCTACATGCCCGATGCCGTGGCCGGTTACATCCATCAGTTCGCAGCCCCCATGCTCCTCGGGCACGATCCACTTGCCATCGAACTGCACTGGCGGCGATTGTACGAGGTCATCGCTCACACCGTCGGCAAGGGTGCCGAACTGCGCGGGCTTTCGGCAATTGATGTGTGCTTGTGGGACATCCTGGGACAAGCGGCAGGGATGCCCATCTGGCAGGTACTCGGTGGCGCGGCACGCGATCGCATTCGCACTTACAACACCTGCGGCGGACCACACTATGGCCGCTCGACAAAAGGCGGCACAGGCTACGGCACCGATGGCTCAACGCCCGGGAAGTACGAGGACTTGGCGGGGTTCATGGAGCGGGCCGATGAACTCGCCCTGGAGCTTCTCTCGGAAGGCTTGACCGGGATGAAGATTTGGCCGTTCGATTACGTTGCTCACTTCCCCGGCGGCTGGGATCGCTGGCGATCCTTCCGCGGCATGTTCGATCCAACCCTCTGCTCTCTTGGTGGGCACGACATCACGGCAGCGGATCTGGATCGCGGCCTGGAACCGTTCCGCAAGATTCGCAAAGCCGTTGGGAGTCGAATGGAAATCATGGTCGAGGGCCACGGGCTCTGGTCGCTGCCCGCAGCGCTCAAGATCGCCCGAGCACTGGAAGAGTTTCGCCCGGCATGGCTCGAAGACCTGATGCGAGCCGATGATATCGATGCTCTTGCCGAACTGCGACGCGGCACCACGGCACCGATCCTGGCCAGCGAATACCTGGCGACGCGATACGAATACAAGCCGCTGCTGGAAAAGCAGGCAGCGGACATCGTGATGATCGACCCGACGTGGGCGGGCGGAATCACGGAGTGCAAGAAAGTCTGCGCAATGGCCGAAACATACAAGCGGCCGGTGGCGATGCACGATTGCACCGGGCCGTTTACTCTCTACGCGGGAATTCATCTGGCAATCAACGCTACGAATGCCATTTATCAGGAATCGGTGCGGGCCTATCTGCGGGTGAACTACCCGGAACTGGTGACGGACCTACCCACGATCGAGAGCGGCCACATCCTTGCCCCAACAAAGCCGGGTCTCGGAACAACACTGCTACCAGATATGCGAACTCGAGAAGGGGCAGTGGTACGGGAATCGCGATAGATTCTGAAACGATCTGTTGAGGCTCAATACCTGATCTGGTCCGCGATCTCCCTTACCGGTATAGGGCGTTCCCGGCGAAGCCGGGGTTGAGTTTGCTCGTAGGACCAAGCAGGAGGCAGAGAAATGCGATATGGCGTAGCAGTTGCGTTGATCGGCCTTGTTGCCTTCAATGGTTCAATGGCCGCTGAGCCGCCTGATCCATTGGCCGCGAAGAAAGTAAAGTGGCAAAAGCAACTGGAGGAGACCAAGTTTCAATTCGCCGCGGACCAAACCGGTCTCATGTATTCGCTGTCGCAATACATCCAGGGGAATTACAAGATCCATGTGATATACGAACCCAATTTTTCGAAGATGATGACATTCAAATTTGAGCGCGACGGTAAGGAGACGTTGACAATCAATGGGCACGATCGTTCTGTCTTTCGGATCGATAGAAATGTCCTGTACTTCGCCCACTTCCCAACCAACACCGCTGGCTGCACTGTGGCTGCGTACAATTTAGCCGCAGGTAAAGAGCTGTGGAAAACTCAACTCAATGCTGTCGGGTTTCCGCCGCACTCGGTCTACCAGAACGAAGTCACCCTGGACTGGTCATGTCTGCCTGGACTCGACAAAGAGGGGGAAGGCAGCATCAAGATCACGGGACGAGAATCCGTCGGTGACTATATCGAGATTCTCGATCGGGCCACCGGCAAGGTACTCGCGCACAAGATTTATCGGTCAGGGTTTGCTGTCCCCAAATAGCGGTAACGGGTTTTGCTGACATGACTCATGGCAGGGTCACGACAGTCAAGAGTCAACTCAGGGTGATGTGGCGGGACTGTCAATGCGCAGCAAGCCATGCCCGACCAGCCGCTGTGATTCGCATTTTTTGATTCTTACATAGTAGTTTCTTCCCTCCTCCGTCGAGAACCTTGGCGGAGATTGCTATTTCACACTATCGCCTCACAGAATTGTCTCGTAGAGTGCGCTCCTAGAGGAGACCTGGCTAGAGTTTGCTCATAGGACCAAAATGGAGGCGGAGAAATGCGATATGAAGCAGCAGTTGCGTTGATCGGCCTTGTCGTCTTCAGTTGTTCAACGGCTGCCGAGCCGCCTGACCCATTGGCGACGAAAAAAGAGAAGTGGCAAAAGCAACTGGAGGAGACAAAGTTTCAATTCGCCAAGGACCAAGCCGGGCTGATGTATTCACTCTCGCAATGCATCCGAGGGGATTACAAAATCCACATGATATACGACCCCAAGACGTGGTGGATGATGACGTTCAAGTTTGAGCGTGACGGAAAGGAGCTGGTGACAATCGACGGGCACGACCGCTCCGTCTTTCGGATCGATGGAAATATCCTGTACTTCGCTCACTTCCCGACTTTGAGCAGCGGTTGCACCGTGACCGCTCACGATTTAACCACAGGTAAAAAGCTCTGGGAAACCAGGCTCAATGCCATCGGCGATATTGACCACTCCAAATACAGGAATGAAGTCACCATGGACTTGTTGAACCTGCCTGGGCTGGACAAAGAGGGAGAGGGCAGCGTTTGCATCACAGGGCGAGAATCCTACGGCGACTACTGCGAGGTACTCGACCGGAACACCGGCAAGATTCTCGCGCACAAGATTTATCGGCAAGGATCCGGTGTCCCCAAGCAGCCGTAATGGATTGCGCTGACATGACCCAAGCCAGGGTTCGACGGTCAAATGTTTCCCCCTCACTCCTTCCTTGGTGGCACTGTCAGTTCCTGGGGCATTTTCAATGTCTCAAGTTCTCCAGCGGGGAATCGCACGGTCACCGATCGCGAACTGCGCACCGATGCTTCCCGCAGCCCGGCCACCGCATACAGATCGAGCGTGATGTCCTTGTTCAGATCGGTGTCGAAGATTGGCCCGAACCGGGCCGTGTAGCGCGTCTGGGCATCGTAATAGACGTGCCGCTCGTACAGCGTGTAAGGCTGTTTCGTCCCTTTCAAGTTGCCCGGTCGCACAAACACCAGTTCGCCGGGCTTGCCGTACTTCATCCGGATTGTGAGGTATTCGCCCTTCGGAAGACTCGAATCGGAATACTCCTCTCGCGTGACGCTCAACAAATTCACATCGCAGTCCCGCACGCGAACCGTTCGCACTTTCTCCAGTCGCTCTAACGATCCAGGCAGGTCGTTGAGGTTCACGGGATAGCCAGCATCGGGAACCGGAAAACCATCAAGCCAGAACCCACTCACAACCGGATGGCGGACCTTGGATAGAGCAGTTCCTCCCGGTTCCCAACGTGCGAGATTCAGGTTCCACGCCGGAGCCCACACGGGCGATCGGTTCTCGATGCCAACGTAAGGTGCTGGCTTCCCATCCTCGTAAGCAACATCGAACCAGACGAACTTTGGCCGGGTGACTTCGAGCAGGTTCGCGGCTCGCCGCTCGCCACTGGGTTCCAGGGTGACCGTTAACGACAGGCCAGTATCGTTGCTACCGGAAACACCCGTGAGTTCGGGTATGGTTCCCAGTATGCCCCCGGTCGCGGCGGTTCCCGTGGTGGCTCGCGGGCGAGGAGGATTGGCTTTCGTGGCCGTCTCATAGGCGTAAGGCGGCAGGAACAGTTCAAACGCATCGTCGCGACGACGAGCCTGGAACAGCACGCGGTCTGCTGGCCGCAACTGAATGGCCTGCGGTCCGTTCAAGCCCCACAGGTCGTAAACGAGAGGCTCAATTGCTGGGGTGGTCCGGAGGACGCCTTCCTCGGGCACCGTGGCCTCCAGACGATCGGCTAACTGCTTCCCGCTGCTGTAAGGGAATTGCGGCAGCATCGCCCCCCGACACAGCTCGGCCAGCGCCTTCGCTTCCCGGACACCGGGCCACAGTTGCCCAGGCGTTCGCGGTGGATCGCGGAATTGCTCGGGTCGGCGCAAAACCTCGAACTGCTTCAGCGCACGCTGTTGTTCCTCCAGATCTTCATCCGATGTCAGCCCGAAGAAGATGATGTGCAGGTTCACATCGTCAGGGTTGTTGTGCTTGTTCCGAAGCGTATCGAGAACCACCTGGCCGGGTTCTTTCTTTTCGTACTCCCAGTTGTCCTCGCCATCCGTCAGGACGATCAGGGTTCGCGACCCGGTGAAATCCTTGGGCCAGAAGTCCTTCGCATTTTCCTTAATCAACACTTCTCGAATCGCCCCGGCCAGTGGGGTACTCTGGCCTTCCGCCTTCTCGTCCTTGAACGCGGCGTAGACACGTTCCCAGTTGCTTCCATCCATCACAACCGGCACCCCATAAGGCTTGACGGTGGCAATCTTGAAAGTCTTGTCGCCGTAGAAATAGGCCAGCGTCACTGTGGTTCCGCGGGGGAGTTGCTTGAGAACGAGTTGGAGTCCTTTTTTGGCTTCCTCAAGCCGCGTCGGGGTCGTCTTATCCTTCGGAAAGATGTGCGTGGTCATACTCGCGGTGAGGTCGATCAGGATCGTGACCGCACCGGCAACCTCGGCTCGCTCGGCCCGAATCGCGAAGCAAGCTGGCCCCTTGGGGGGCGTATATACCCACTCTCGCGTCGGAGTCCCGACAAGGACTACCTCGGTAGGTTGTTGGTACAGGTGGCCTCGGTAAAGCACCGTGGAGGTGAACTTACCGGAACCGGCCACATCCGCTGGCGGCCCAATCGCGGTGAATTTAACGGGACGTGTTGCCGTGGCTCGCCCCCGGACAAAGTCCGGTTCCACACGCCGACCGATCGAACCCGGAGCGGGCTGAGGATAATGCGCGGGAGGAGCATCCAGCCAGGAGACAGGGAACCCAACCGCGTCCTTGTCTTTGTCCGGCACCATCAAATTGAACGCAAAGCTCCACGTTGGTTCATCCGCAACCGTTTGATCACGCTCGGCGGTGAGTTTCAGCACAATGGGCCGACGACTGGCTTCGGTTCGGCAGTCGCTCACCCAGCGATCGAGTTCACCCGGTGAGAAGTTCTCGGCCGGTCGATCGGTCAACTCCGTGGCATCCTCCAGAATCAATGCCTGGGCAGAATCGATGAGAAGCTTCGCAACCTTGCGACAATACCAGCCATCCGGCGTTGTCTGTGCAACATCGGCCCAACCCTCGGTTGTCGTCCGCTGTGCGTGCCACAACAGCATTGCGTGTCGGCGGAATCGCAGGTCAACGGCAACGGGATCGAGGCCGGGTAAGAGAGGCGCGGCGGGGTCGATCAGCCGTGCAAGCGTGGCAGCCTTTGCCAGCGATGGCCCGGCTTCCTTCAGTGTGGCCGTTCGGGTGGCCTGGTCGGCATTTGTCTTCACCGCGGCAGCAAGCCCACAGAATTGAGTGCCGATCGTGTCGCCAGCCGCACGAAACGAGTTCCACCAGGCATGTGGGTCGGGCCGTTCGATGAGTTG
>DASZJS010000119.1:0-4109 GCA_035947935.1 Gemmata sp.
CTTCTCGGCGTGAAGCGATGATCCCCAAATCTGAAAGACGCTGGAGTTGGTTCGAGACGGCTTGAGGCTTCATCCCGACAGACGTGGCAAGGTCCGTCACACAAAGCTCATCGGCGCGCACCAGAGCGTGCAGCAGCCTAAGTCGAGTATCATTTGCCAGCACCTTGAACACCGCCGCCAAGCCACCTGCCTGGATGGGCGACAACAAGGGCCGCTCTTTGAGCGACGACTTCGAGCAGCAACTATCGTCAGTTCTCTTTGGCATCTGCGTCCTCATGGCTCCCGAAGTGTTTCGTCACTACACTATAGAGTGTATTAGTTGATAGCAAGGTCCATGAGTTTTGCGTCACCATGAGCTGGGGGTATCCTGAGTCGTACTGCAGTTGAACAGTGCCGGAAGGTTGCAATCGTTTGCTTTCCGCGGCCAGCATCCAGATGCTATTTGACATCTAACTCTGCTGCCAAATTGGCTATTTGTTCTCGCCATTGTCGAAGACTCTGAATCTTATCCGTGAGAATGCTTTGGAGTTCCTCCGGAGTTCGCTCACCTCCTCTTTCCAGCAAAAAGATGTGATCGTTAAGCTGTCGAATTGGCTCAGAGAGCATGGCGAGTTGTTCCTTAACGGTTGGGGATTGTGTTTCGATGATCCTGGCGCGGGCAGAGATTAGAAAACCTCTTAAGCAGTGCAAATACTTCACGACGATATCAGGCTCAAATCCTTTGGTTTCTTCATGGCCTTCACACAAGCAATCATCGGAATCGTAGTTATCCAGTTCCTGGATGAACGACGTGAGTGAACGTGAAGCATATAGAGATGGCGGCAGAGCATCCGGCGACATGACTTGTTTCCCTTTCTAGACCGGGTGGTCGGGTCGGGAGAGGCGAAAAGGGATTAACGCTCACCCCGACCCGGCCGCAGCGAAGGGATCAGCTTCGCTATTCCGGTTTCCTTGATTCTCCCCGGCCATGCCGTACGGTGCAACCGTGAAACGAGCCATGAAGTTCGACCCGGTCAAAACATGAGCGAGAGCTCGAGCAGGAGTGACACATTATTTCCCGTCTGGAAGTTGTGTGCCAAGAGGGCCTCCAGCTTTGTTTTTTCTACCTCGCGCGATCAGCTATGTGTCATCATAATGATCGTGGTTTGGTTCGCTTGCGGAATTATTCATCCGAGCGCTGACCAAAGGGCTGGCTGTTCGGATGATGTCACCGAGTGGCCAGAACGGGATGGGTAAACGATCACTCAGACAGAACAAATCGCGAGTATATTTATAATTAAAGTGATTATTCACTGAATCACGCACGTGTCAGGCGGGGCTTTGACACATGGCAATTTGGGACAGCGACTGGTGTTTGAATCTGTGATTGGGATGGAGAACGCCTTGAATGAGTGGCAAAAAACATCATCGCATTCTTGTGAGATTACTGACACCGCCGACAACGTTGACAAATTCTCCTGACGCCTTCAACTCAACGCGACCGAACTGCTGACTATTTGCCCGCGCCCCGGCAGAACGCCCGCCCACACGTGCACACGTGGGCAGAGCCGAGTACTCAGAGTCGCCCTTCCCTCTGTCGTCATAACCCGAAATTTCAGTATCTCTTGCACAATTTACGTTCTCTCTTACGTAAGCGGTTCCTTGCAGCGATCCCCCGATCTTCGTATAACTGAATTTGAGGAGAAATGCCTGATGTCCGACCTGTGCAGGCCGGACGAATTCGTGAAATACCGATTCCGGCAGACGGTGCCGATCCTATCCCAAGGCCACCATCTGCGAGGTTCCCGAGATGCCAGCACTCAAGCTGCGGCGTATTGATCTTTCGGCCACTAACGCTGCGGCTCAGATCATCAAACTTCGAGACCAGTTCCGCATCGATTCGGACGTTGTCCCTGCTGCCAGCAAGAGGCTCACGCAAACGGTGTTTGGGGCAGCGCTCTCGCCTGCTCAGGCGGCTTCACGGATTTGCGAAGAGGTTCGCGAGAAGGGACTTCCTGCGGTTCTGCATTACACCGAGTTACTCGACAAGGTGAAACTCAAGCCTGAGATGGTGGCGGTACCGCGGACCGAACTCGCGGCGGCTCATGCCGCGGCAAGTCCGGACTTTCTTGAGGTGATTCGGCAAGTTCACTACAACGTGCTGCAATTCCAGTCGGGGCTCCTGCATCGCGATGCCGAGATGCGTGTCTCGGGGCTTCACGAACTGCATCTTCGTTATCGACCTATGGAGCGAGTTGGGGTTTATTGTCCTGGCGGAGCGGCGGCCTACCCTTCGACTCTGATGATGACGGTCTGCCCGGCTCAGGCAGCAGGAGTCGAACAAATCGTTGTCTGTATGCCCCCCAAGGATACCGGGGCATACAACCGGGAAATGCTCGCGACCTGCCACGAACTCGGGGTCACTGAGGTCTACCGCCTGGGGGGAGCGCAGGCAATCGCAGCGATGGCTTATGGTGTGGAAGGGTTGAAACCCGTCGATATGATTGTCGGGCCAGGCAACCAGTACGTTGCCCTCGCCAAAAAGCATGTGTTCGGGCAGGTGGCGATCGATTGCATCGCTGGCCCGAGTGAAATTGTTGTCGTGGCCGATGACTCCGCACACCCCGAGTATGTCGCGCTCGATCTGATCGCACAGGCGGAACATTCTCCTGGTGTTGCGATCCTGGTGACTTGGTATGAGCCACTCCTGAATGAAGTGATGGAGGTACTCCAGAAACGACTCGCCAAGTTGTCCCGGGCCGATCTTGCCCGCGAGAGCCTGGAACGATTCGGAGCGTTGGTTCTCGCGCCCGACAAGCAGTCAGCGATAGAGTGCGTAAATGCCCTCGCCCCAGAACACTTGCACATCCAGACTCGCGACCCGGAAGCGTTTGGAGATGAGATCCACAACGCGGGCGCGATCTTCCTCGGCCCGTTTACGCCCGTTGCGGTTGGCGATTACGCCGCGGGCCCATCGCATGTGTTGCCCACGGGTGGAACTGCCCGCTTTGCGAGTGGTCTGAATGCCAACGACTTCCGGAAGCGAACCAGCATCATGCGATTCAGCCGCAAGGGGCTTCAGCAGATCGCGCCCGATGTCATCTACCTTGCGAATACCGAGGGCTTGACCGCACACGCCGCGAGCGTCGAACTTCGCGCTAACGACAAAGGCCCCGAAGCTCGTCCCAAGCCGAAACCCGACAAGGTCGTCGTAGTGAAGAAGTAATTTCCCAGAGGATACTCAAGACGTTGACGGATTGGATTGTTCGCCCTCTCCCAGCATTACATTTTCGGATTCAGTTGTGAACGGCGTCCGCTCCAACATCCTCGCGATGGCAGGCTACGCACCTGGCGAGCAACTTAACGACCCCGCCATCATCAAGCTGAACACGAATGAGAACCCGTATCCCCCAAGCCCACGGGTTTTCGAGGCAATTCAAGCTGCCCTCACACCCAACTCGCTCCGCAAATATCCCCAACCACTTGGCGACAACTTTCGCAAAGCAGCGGGCAAAGTTCTCGGCGTCGATCCCGATAGCATCCTGATCGGCAACGGGTCCGATGACTTGCTCACGATCCTGACCCGCGCATTTGTCCCCGAAGGCGGCCTCATGGCCAGCCCGACTCCAAGCTACATCCTCTATCGCAGTCTCGCGGAGATTCAGGGGGCGTTGTTCGAGGCAGTACCGTTCACCCAGGATTGGAATCTTCCCGCAGACTGGGGACGCCCAGCAAACCTGATCTTCCTGCCTAACCCCAACTCACCATCGGGAACTCTGGTTCCGCCATCCGAGATCATCCGATTCGCGAACGTAGTGGCTCCATCCCCCCTCGTTCTCGATGAGGCGTATGCTGACTTCGCAGTGTGGAACGGATTGGAACTGCTCGCTGAGGTTTCGAACCTGATTATCACTCGGAGCTTCAGTAAAGCGTACTCTCTCGCGGGGATACGTTTTGGTTTTGCCATCGCCCGACCTGAGATCGTCCGTGAACTGATAAAAGTGAAGGATTCCTACAACTGCGACGTGTTGAGCCTCGCGGCAGCAACCGCAGCCATCGTGGATCGGGAGTATTTCCTGGGAGTGCGGACCAAGATCCTGACAACACGGTCGCGAATGGTGGTGGAACTT
>DASZJS010000120.1:0-3196 GCA_035947935.1 Gemmata sp.
CGCGCAGAGTTAGCTCTCATCATAGTCGCCACGTACACTCGATCCGGGGCCCCGCAGCGAATAGACTACCAAGCGAGACCTTGAACGGTATGGTCGGGATTCTTGTGGTTGGGGACAATCACTTCATCGTGCGCGGTCCGCTTCCGGATCGAGATACGTCATTGGCACTTGCCCGGCACTGGTCCCTGATACAAATTGGGCAGGTGACGCCGATCGCCCTTCAGCGATGGAGCATTAGCACCCGAGAGTTCCGGGAAAACCTTGAATGGGCGGTCACCGTTCCCGGGGACGGTGAGATTACGCCGGCTGTGGCGCAGTTGCTGGCGGAGCTGTCCGCGAGGGGACTCATGATCCATCACTCCGGCATCGGCGATTGGTGATGCGCCCGCGAGTGAGTGTTCCCCAACGCATCGCCTCCTCTGCGAATGCCCGCGCTCCCCAGCCAAGTCCCTATTACTCGTGCCAGCTCAACCGGTCGATGCAACACCTGATAATCAACTGATCCGACAACACTTCTCACAGCGAACCAATCTTTCCGAGCTGTACTCACTTAAACCTAAACAGGACAGTATTTTCCGCGTGTATTAAAGCCCGAGCTCGAATGTCGCTCTTGAGGCTCCTGTTACTAGATTTTGAGCCTGTGTTGCGATGACCCATTGAATCCACCCCGTTTATCAGGAGTCGGCCTTTATCTACGCACTTCAATGAGCCAAAAAATCTCATGTTTCCGCTTTATGAGGTGAAGCGAGGTGCTGCCCAGTGCTTGTCAATTTGGTCCCCGCGAGACGTCGTTGCGACTTGCCAATCTATAACGACATCCCCAGACGTGATAGACTCTGCGCACTCGGTAACCCTTGGTCATCGAACTGGATTCACATTCATAGGAGGAAGATGTGAACCGGATAGAGTATTCCTTGCTATTGGGTGGCCTTCTGCTGATGTTTTGCCCATCGTGGGCTCAACGATCGGCACCACCGGCATCGCCCCAGCCGCCAAGTCAACCCGGAGCCTCAGGTCCCTCGTCAACAGGCCCTCAGGTGAGCCCTGGCCAACCACGGGGGCCTCACTATGTGGATGGACGAGTCCTCCTAGACACCGGCCAGCCCGCCCGAGAGCCTGTTTCCGTGGAACTCAATTGCGGGACGAGCCCGTTGCAGGTGATCCACACCGACTTGAAGGGATATTTCCGATTCACCCTTGGCGAAGGCGCTCAAAGCAATACGGACTTCAGCGCTAGCAACGGCGATACTTCGATGGCATCGCTCTCCAGGGGCGTGAATGGTTCCGGCGGGCTTGGCGGGTTCAGCGCCTCCGGCACGAGTTTGACGGGTTGCGAGCTTCAAGTATCCGTCGCCGGCTACCGACCACTGATCAAGACCATTGCCCCCGACGCCAGTGAATTGGGGATGATCGAGGTCGGGACTATGCAGCTCACGCGCATTGCCGGAGTCCAAGGGGCCGCGATCAGCGCCACCTCTTTGCTCGTTCCCGGCCGAGCTCGCAAGGAATTCGAAAAGGGCGATAAGGAAGCCCGCAGCAATCACCTGAAGTCGGCGACACAACATCTGGAAAAGGCCGTCGCCGAATACGACAGTTATGCTGCCGCGTGGAACGAGTTAGGTGAGATTTACTCAACCAACCAGGAGACGGACAAGGCCCACCAGGCATTTGACAAAGCGATCACGGCCGACCCCCAATATATCCCACCGTATGTGAGCCTTTCCGCACTGGAACTAAGAAATCAGGAATATCAAGATGCCGTCGACACAGCAGGAAGGGCTGTGGAACTGGACCCCACGATCGCAATTGCCCACTTCATTCGGGCCGTCGGCAATTTCAATCTGAATCAGCTGGATGCCGCCGAGAAGAGCGCGCGCGAGGTCGAAAAGAGGCCGCACCAAAACATTCCTCAATTGCACGTATTGCTTGCCGACATCCTTTTACAGAAGCAGGATTATTCCAAGGCGGCTGTAGAGATGAGGGCCTACCTCACGGAATATCCGGGCGGACAACTGGCCAGTGAGATGCAGAAGAAGCTGGACCAGATCGAAAAGCTGGCGGCCAGCGCCGGGAGCAAATCCGAGCCATTGCCTGTCCAGCCGACGCCGCCTCCTGCTGTCGAAAACGCGAGCGAATCAGAACCACGGCAGGTGGAGCAGGCGTTGGTTGAGAAGCCCGCCGCCGCGGCTCTAGCACCGCCACTCGGTAAGCGTGCGAAGGCGGATCTCTGGTATCCGCCGGATATTGACCGCGTCGTCCCCCAAGTAGCGCCAGGAACGACCTGTCCGCTGTCCGACGTATTGTCTAAGGCCGGGAAGAGAATCGACGAGCTCGTGCAAAATGTCGACAAGTTCACTGCCACTGAGGTCGTTGAACATCAAAAGGTGGATCGCTCTGGCCAGTTGGGCGTTCCAGAAATCCGAAAGTTCAATTACCTGGTTACGATCGCGCAGTCGCCAGGCGGGTACTTGAATGTGGAGGAGTATCGCAACGGTGGATCGGGCGCGGACAGATTTCCTGATCAAATTGGCACGATCGGGACGCCCAGTCTTGTGCTCGTTTTTCATCCCCATCATGCAAAAGACATCCAGATGACGTGCGAGGGTTTAGGTGAGTGGCGAGGTCGGCCCGCTTGGCAGGTACGATTCGAAGAACGCCGCGATCGGCGCAATTCCATGAGTGCCGTCGAGATGGGCGGCGGGAACTTCAACCTTAGACTACACGGGAGAGCCTGGATCCTCGCAGATTCATACCAAGTGGCACGGTTGGAGAGCGATCTTGCAGAGGAGGTACCCAGAATCCGCCTTCGTCTGCAACACCAGAATATTGAATATCGTGCCGTGCGCCTTCCCGAAACCAAACGTGAGATCTGGCTACCGTCGAGTAGTGAACTCTATCTGGATTTTCTCGGCCATCGATTTTACCGACGACACAGTTTTACGGACTTCAAATTCTTCTCTGTGAAAACACAGCAAACGTTTGGCGAACCCAAGGAATGACAAGAAATAAGCGAGCCAGGTCCTGGAAAGTCCGGTTATCGGATTGTGGCCAGGGCCCGAGTTCCTTCGGATTAAGTACGTCTAATGTTGCAAGCAGCCAGCCCGCCTTGGTCTACGATCCGTTCTTCCACGCGCGAGCCATGAATCGGCCGGTTCTCCCTGAAAGCACGTGGAGGGCTTTAGCGAGGTTCCGAGCA
>DASZJS010000121.1:0-4120 GCA_035947935.1 Gemmata sp.
ATCTTGCCGCCGCCCTCCTGGACGATGAAGTACGGCCACGGCTTGCCGCCAAATCCGACGTTTGCCCGGTGCGGCCAGTAAAGCCCGCCGCGCGTTGTTTCAACTCGCGCGCCCGCATAGAGGAAGAAGATGCCCTCGTACTCTTTGAGGGAGTCCTTGCCATTCTTCTTGGTGTAAAGCTCCAGAGATTCCGTGAGTAGTGTGGTTTTCTCCTTGGTGCTCGTCCCACTTCCGGATGAGTAATCGAGGCGTTTCTTGGAGACCTCGACCCAGCCGATGAACTTGCCTTCGACCTTGAACGTCCCGTAGCTCAACTCCTTGTAGTAGTCGTTCATGCTGCCGTGAACCTTGTCGCCAGTTGCCGACTTGTTGTTGTAAGTCCCCAAACTGAACATGGACTCTTCCCAATCCTTGTCGGCAATCTTGGAGTTGTGTTTCACGTCCGGGTATTCGATGCCCAGGATGGCGAGGTTGTAGGTTGGCTTCCGCCAGGCGCGGGGAATCCGATCGTCCCAGCCACCACCGCCTCCGCCACGGGTAGCTAGTTCTTCGGTATCGACGATCGCCTTGAGTTCGAGTTTCGTTTCGCCGCGAAGAACGATCAATTCAACGCTGTCACCACCCGCTTTGTTGTTCAGGATGTCCCGAAACCCGGTAGCTCCCTCAATCTCCTTCCCATCCATCTTGAAAATCACGTCACCAGTCTTGAGACCGGCTTTGAAAGCCGCCCCATTTGGATAGACTTCATCGAGTTTCACGCCGCCGCCCTTGGCCGCACCACCGAGATAGACACCCAGGATAGGCCGTCCGCCAAGGGTCATCGGTTTGCTGGTTGGTTTCAACACGGCAGCGATTTCAATGGGGCTTCCCTTGCGAGACACTGTCAAAGTGAGTTTCTCACCAGCCAATTGATTTCGGAGAATGTCCCGGACGAGAGGTGCCGATGCCACTACTTCCCCACCGATCTTCAGAACGATATCTCCTTCTTTCAATCCGGCAACTTCGGCAGGAGACTCGGGAGCAACGGCCTCAATCACCGGCTTGCCACCCTTCTCGCCAATCACCACTCCAAAGAATCCCGGCACGCCGGTAGTGGCAGTTCCCGTGGTGTTGAACTCCTTGGGGTTGGCTTTGATTGCCTGGGCGACTGTTTTGTATCCGGTGAGATTGATGCCTGGGCGCGGTGGAGGTGCAATCTCGGGGGCAGTTTGGGCAATAGTAGTGCCCAGGACAACGGCCAATGCGGCCATCGAGAATAGACGGGTACGGATCATGGTGCCAAGTTGGTGGGGGAAATGGAGAATCGCGCTTGACGCGAGTTTTAATCTTTGGGAAGTGAAAGGATGATGAAAACGCCAGGAGAGATGAAATTCAGTCGCTCACGCCATCAGGTTTACCGGTCGTTGATGCTCCAGGAGTCTTTCCCCGAAATGCTTCGACCGCTTTTGCAATCCTGATGGCAGTGGTGAGCCAACATAACCCACCGAAAATCCAGGCGAACCAGTCGAAATACTCGGGGAACAGGCAAATCAGTACGAAGAGCGCAATCGTTTCCGCTCCCTCTGTCAAGCCGCCAAGATAGTAGATCGCCTTTTTCCCGAGTCGCTCTGTCGTCAACTGGCGTTTCGCGGCGATCGCCGCGAATGCCAGGAACGATGACCCAGTACCAACGAAACTGAATACAAGAAACGCAGCCGGGAGAGCGAATTCTGGTCGTCCGAGGCCGAAGAAGAACGGTACACCCGCATAGAAAAGAAAGTCGAGAACAATATCGAGGTAGCCACCCAGATCCGTTGGACCAAGGCGGCGAGCGAGTGGTCCATCCAACCCATCCGCAATGCGGTTTGCGACAATCAAGATCAGCGCTGTGACGTAGCTTTGGAACGCGAGGGCTGCCCAGGCACCCATTCCGACAAGAAATCCGCCAACTGTCACCGCGTTTGCACTGAGTCCGAGTCGCTCCAACACGATTCCCAATCGATCGAGGGGAGGATCAATCCATCGACGGATTTGCCCATCGAGCATGCTGTGAATCCTTCTGTGGTTCTGGCTTTGTATTGCTTTGTGGGTAGTCGTTCTATGTAGTCTCGGCGGCAGATACTCTCCCGTAGAAAGCTCCCGACTCCCGTTGCCAGACCGCTCCGGACATCCGACAATCGCGACATGAGCCGCGAAAAGCATCTCCAGCGTGTAATCGACTGCGGTATTGTTGCCGTCGTCCGTTTCTCGGACCCCGACCCGCTTGTTGAGGTCATCAAAGCTTTGGCCGATGGCGGCGTGACGGTGGCCGAGGTCACCCTCACGGTTCCGAACGCACTCGATGTGATCCGCGAGGCGAAACGGAAACTTGGCGACCGGGTGTTACTCGGGGCCGGAACCGTACTCGATCCCGAAACCGCACGAGCTGCCTTGCTCGCGGGCGCGGAGTTCCTCGTTGCACCAAACCTGAATCTCGATGTCATCAAACTCTGTCGGCGGTACGACAAGCTAGTGATGCCCGGAGCATTCACTCCAACCGAAGTCGTGACCGCATGGGAGGCCGGAGCGGATATAGTAAAGGTGTTCCCAGCGGATGTTGTCGGGCCAGCGTTCTTCAAGGCTCTCCGTGGACCGCTTCCACAAGTGAAGCTCATGCCGACCGGTGGCGTAGACCTCACTACTGCCGCTGAGTTCTTGAAGGCGGGGGCCGTGTGCCTTGGCGTGGGTGGTCAACTGGTGGACCCGAAGGCTGTCGCTACGGGCGATTTCGCCCGGATCACTCAATTGGCGAAGCAATACGTTGAGATTGTTAAGCAACATTCTGTGCGGTAACAGTTGTTTCTTTCCGCGAGTTTCAACCCCGCAAAACCTTCCACCCACACTGAACTTCACAGTTTCTTATGCACGATCTCATTGCATTCGGTGAAGTGATGGTGCGGTTGGCCCCGCCGCACTTCCAGCGACTTGAACAAACCCGAAGTCTTGATGTCGAGATTGGTGGTGCAGAACTCAACACTGCCTCGGGACTCACCAGGCTCGGACGTTCCGCAGCGTGGGTGTCTCGCGTGCCCGATAACCCTCTGGGCAAGCTCATCGCAAACAGGGTCCGTGAGATTGGCGTTTCGGATCGCTTCATCGAGTATGTACCCGATGCGCGATGTGGGCTATATTTCCTGGAGTTTGGGGCAGCACCGCGGGCAAGTTCCATTCTTTACGATCGCAAGGACTCGGCAATCGCTCAGGTGCAACGCGGCATGTTCGACTGGCCAAAAATCTTCGTCGGGGCCAGGTGGTTTCACGTCACCGGCATCACCGCCGCTCTGAGTATCGGCGCGGCGGAGGTGGTGGATGAGGCGATGCAAGCAGCAAAAACTGCTGGGTTGACGGTGAGTTTGGATCTGAATTATCGTGCGAAATTGTGGACGCGGGAGCGAGCGGCGCACGTCATGAGTCTTCTGCTGCCAATGTGCGATGTCCTGATCGCGAGTGAGGCCGATGCCGAGTTTTTATTTGGAATCACAGGCGAAGACTTCACCGAAGTTGCGGAGGGTCTGATTGAGCGATTTGGTGTGAAAACCGTTGTCGGCACTCGCCGGGAGGCGTCGCTGGTTTGGCGCAATCGATTTGGGGCTGTTGGCTATTCCGCAGGGCAGACCTACGAATCGGAGTGGTACGAGGTAGAGATCGTGGATCGGCTTGGGGCCGGGGATGCACTTGCAGCGGGTTTGATCCACGGATTGCTCGATGGCGATTTGAAGAAGGGTCTCGATTACGGTGCCGCGATGGGCGCTCTCAAACACACAATCCCTGGCGACATTCCCTGGATCACCGCCGATGAAGTTGAGGCGGTGTTACAGGGTCAGGGTTTACGGGTTCGACGATGAACTCCCGAACTCAAGACGCCAAACCAAACCCGTCAGCCATCATGTCTACATTCTGGCTCTCACGAGACGAAGTGCGGGAACTCGATCGCCGCGCTATCAACGACTTTGGTGTCCCCGGTGTTGTGCTGATGGAAAACGCAGGTCGAGGCTGTGCGGAACTTCTGATGCGACTGAATCCGGAACGGAAGCCGGTCGTGATTTTATGCGGTCCCGGCAACAACGGCGGCGATGGCTTCGTGATTGCAAGACATCTGGAT
>DASZJS010000122.1:0-3261 GCA_035947935.1 Gemmata sp.
CCCGATCCCGGCTTGCCAAGCTATCCGGGTCAGTCCCCAGTTCTCGTACCAACTCTTGATCGAATCGCAGGTTTTTCAATTCCTGAGCCAGTCCACGCCAAGTGAGCCCTGTAGAGACGACGCTCCCGTCCGGGCGGGTGATCTTCCGCCCGATAGCGATGTGCAACAAACCACGGAAATGTGCGACCGCCAGGCCGTTGTCCCGTGCGGCCGTGAGAAGTTCTCGGATTCCATCCATTCCGTGACTCCGCGTGCAGGGTTCCCCGCAGTCACGTTCAGTTCCCGGCAAAACGACCCGGGCCGCCCCCGAGACGACGCCGAGCGGTACAGTCATATGTACTTCGCCCATTTTACCATCGCCCCGGGTTTAGTCCAAATCCACTATTCTACCTCCCTTTTCGTCCAAACTGTGAACATGGCTTGATGATGAAGGGAAGTAATTGGGTCAACGTCGGAACGAACGAGGCGATTCTGCCGGTTCCACAGGTCTGCCCGATCGTTATCTCGACGGTCAAGCTCGTTGCGAAAACGTTGCCTCCTTATGCTGGAACCTTCAGACGGTCACCAGACTCGCCCGGAGCAACCGACTTACCTGTTCTGGATCTTCAGCCGTCGCAATGGCCGATCCGACAGCAATGCGTTTCGCCCCTGCCTTGACAACTTGTTCGACGTTCTCAGGCCCAATTCCACCGAGGGCGAAGGCGGGCAATGATGTTTCTGCAACCGCATTCTCAATGAACTCCAAGCCTGGAAAATGGTCGAATGCTTTGGTGTTCGATCGAAACACTGGGCCAATACCAAGATAATCCGCACCATCGAGAACGGCCTGTCGAACTTGTTCGATCGTGTGTGTACTCATTCCAATGAGTGCCTCCGCACCCAATAACCGCCGGGCGTCCTTGATCGTCAAATCGTCTTGACCCAGGTGGACCCCATCAGCTTCGGATAGCCGGGCGATATCAGGTCGATCGTTGACGATGAACAAGACTCCAGCTTTGCGGGTCCATCGCCGCACGTTGCGGGCGCGAGCGAGAAATTCCCGAGCAGGTAACGACTTTTCCCGCAGTTGAACGATATCCACACCACCAACCGCAGCTCGCTCAATCGTCCAGTCGAGCGCTGCCTGGCACTGGGCTCCAGTCAGCAAGACATAGAGCTTTGCAGTGGCCAGTTTTTCGCGGCTTTGCGAGCCAACATTCAATGCTCTTTCGAGCGTATAAGCCCGATATCGAAGCGATTCCAGAGCCCGTCCAATCTCAGGTGCAAAGAGTTTGCCAAATTCCTCCAAACTTCGAAGCGACTCCTGAAGTCGTTTCCCATTTGCTACCGCGACTTGAGCAGGGGTGCGACGGTCATACTCACCTAAAGCAGACACGGACGTTCCAACATCCTGCACAGTCTCTCGGGCTGCCAGAAGGAGCGATGTCGGAAGTCGTTTACCAATTGCTGCGAGTTCGTGACGGAGTTCCTTGATCTGCTCGGTCAAAAATCGGTCATCGAGTGCAAATCGGCAGTAATCCTCCAACACGCGAGCTGCTTCTCGAGCCCGATTGAAGTTGGCATCCAGCACCCGAGCTGCATCGATTTCTCCGACTGGGTCCGGCTCGGCAAAGAGCGCAAGAGTGTGTTCGGATTCCTGCTCCGGGCTCGATATTGGATCTTCGTTGCGGCGAGTGAGAATACGCTCCAGATGCTCAATGTTAATCCCAAATGCCGCTATTTCTCTTTCAAATACTGCATCGGCCCGAAGAACCGCCACCAGCAACGCATCTGTCATAAATTCCGGATCGTGCCGATAGGTGAGCGACCAATTTCTTGCCGCGTTGAATAGCGCAGTTTCCACCGGAGCCAGCGGCGAATCTCGGAACGCGATCAGTTTTTCGCGCACTACGGGGACCAATAACCCCGCCTGCTCGATGAGAACGGCCGGGCGACCTTCTTCTTCATCGAGAAGCGCCAGAACAAAGTGAGCAAGCCGGCACTCATCCGACCCAAGCCGCTCTGCCCAAACCCGGGCGGCAATCACTGCTCGTTCCACACCGGGGCTCATCTGATGCATTGGTTATTTCCTGCACTGATCCAGTTTGGACACTGAGCCCTGTCCACCCCATCGCTAACTTCTCACAGTCGGAGAACCCGTTACAGGCGGAATAGCCCACACGTTCTCTTCATGGATTGTACAGCGTTGAGGAGTTCGTTCGTCCAGAGTTGCGGCGTGTCGGTCGATGGATTCCCTAACAGGCAATCAAGTAGGCCCGGTTGGGCACTGGTAAGGAAACCGCCATGCTCTTTCCTTCATCCCGGACTTTTCTCATGATCGGCCCTTGTGGGGCTTTGTTTCTCTCAGTAACTCTGGGGATTTGCGTGGGTGGTGGTTCTGAACCGAATCAGATCATCCCCATTTCAGCACCCGTCACCCCGGTAATTCCGGCCCCCATCCCTCCGAGCAGCCACCACATCCGGTATCAGGATCTCCTTCCCGGTCACATTGGGAAAGCGATGGATTCTGGGAATTTGGGACATGCGGAAGCAATAGTTGAGTCCGGCCCTGCACTCTCGCTGGGAGAGTGCATTGCAATAGCGCTGGAGCGGCAACCCTCGCTCAAGGCGGTGCAGGCGAGTGTGGCATCATCCGAGGCTGGTTACCGCGCGCTCATGAATTTCGGCACGGTCGGGACATTGATAAGCCCGGACCTGGGAATCCGCAAGCAGCAAGCTCAGAGAGGACTTGCAGCGTCCGCTGGCGAATGTCAGAAGGCTCATAACGAGGTGATCCAGGATGTCACCCGGATGTATTACTCGGCTGTCTATGCGAAACAGCAGGCAGAACTGGCAGATGATGTGGTGGAAGTTCTCGACAACCTGGCAAAGCTGATTGAGAAGATTCTGAACAGCAAAGTGCCGCCCGACCAACTGGGTGGCTTGAACATGGGAAAGTTGCGGGTTGTACAGATGGGGGTTGTTACGGCAAGGGAATTACGTCTCAAGGCTGTCCAGGGGCGAAAGCAGGCTCTTGCTGCCCTCCGCCAAGTGATGGCAGTGGACGAGAAAAGCTTCCCTTTCCGGATCAAGGACGTGGAACTCCCTGTGATGTCGCAACAAACTTCCTTTACGGAAGAACTTGTAGTGGAACAGGCGCTGGCACGACGGCCGGAGTTGGCTCTTGCTGCGGCTGGGGTTGATGTATTCAGGCTTGAAGTGTATGCACAGGGCAAGATTCCATTCAAACGTGTGGTACCCACGTTTGCTTCGGGTGCAGAT
>DASZJS010000123.1:0-2702 GCA_035947935.1 Gemmata sp.
CGCGACACGCTTCTGGCACCCGCACAGACAACCGCTACAGAGGTGCGGGAGAGCTCCACCAGATCGGAGGAGATATCCCACATATTGGTATCTTTGCCCACGAAGGGGCGAGCGGTTCCGATGGCACCTGTGATGAGCAAACGGATTCCCGCCCGTGCGGCAATATACATCGTCGCCGATACTGTTGTGCCGGCGTCCCAGCCTCCGAAAATGGCCGCAGCAAGGTCGCGACGACTGGCCCGATGAACATTGGTGCCCTGGGTCAGTCCCTCCACTTCACGCGGTTCCAGACCCACGGTCAGACGGCCTTTCCAGACGGCAATAACAGCCAGGGTGACCCCTTCTTGTCTGACCACATCGTCGACAAGCCGTGCGGCTTCCAAGTTGCTTGGCGAGGGGAGTGTGTGCGAAAGTGGAGAAGAAACCATTGCCACCACAGGCCGATTAGCCTCCAGAGCCGCGGCGACAGCAGGGCGGATATCGAGGGGGAGAGATTGCATGGCGTTCATTCTCGTCGAATCGAATGAGCGTAATCGGAGAGGGAGAGCCTTATTCCTCATTCGCCCGAGCGCTTGCACTCAACTCACGTACAATCATACCACGAGAATGACCCCTCCACGTTTGCCAAGCGACTTCAATCAGTTTCCTGCCGTTGCGTCCCTGCCAGTTAATCGGGTTAACGCTTCGCGATACTTCGCACCCGTCTTCTCGATCACCTTGATGGGCAACGCTGGCGGTTGACTCTTCTTGTCCCAGCCTGTTGTTTCCAACCAGTCCCGGACGAATTGTTTGTCGAACGATGGCGGCGATGAACCCGGACGATATGTATCCTTCGGCCAGAACCGTGAGCTATCCGGGGTTAATACCTCATCGATCAGGATCAATTCGCCAGAAGGGAGTCGACCCCACTCGAACTTGGTGTCAGCGAGGATAATCCCGCGGCTCTCGGCATAAGCTGCTGCTCGGCGGTAGACATCGATAGTCTGTTTGCGGAGTTCTGTGGCCGTCTCGATACCGATTTGCTTTGCCATCACATCAATTGAGATATTTTCATCGTGCAACCCTTGCTCGGCCTTGGTTGCAGGGGTGAAGATCGGTTCGGGCAACGGGCTTGCTTCCACCAGCCCCGCAGGGAGAGGAAGACCGCAAACCGTTCCACTTGCCCGATATTCCTTCCACCCGGACCCGGCAAGGTAACCCCGAGCGACACATTCAACCGGGATGACTTCGGTCTTGCGGACGAGCATCGTCCGCCCAATCAGGGCAGGCGATTGGAACGCCGCGGGGAGGTCGATGAGATCGGTGCTGATGAGGTGATTGGGTATCTGGAGCCAGTTGAACCAGAACGTACTCAACTCGGTGAGGACGCGACCCTTGCCCGGAATCCCATTCGGCATGACCCAGTCGAAGGCGCTGATACGGTCGGTGGCGATGATGGCGAGCTTATCGCCCAGGTCGTAAACATCCCGGACTTTCCCCCGCCGACACGGGAACCCCGATACCTGACTTTGCAGCAACGTTTCGATTGACATAGGTTGTGTCCGCCGGAGAGCTAGCGATTATCGGTTACCATATGAAATGCTGGATTTGGCGGCGGAAACAGACTCGGCAATCATAGTTGCTGGGGAATTCGTCGGCTTGAAGAAGAGAGGTGAAGTGGGTCATGGGTCTATGGTGATCCGAACAGAAGCCCGTCGGCGTTGGTCGCGTCCCAGGTGCGCCGCTCGGCTTGTTCATCGGCCCATGCTTGCGGGTCGGCTCGCAGCGCTGCATAGCCAGCATTCATTGCCTCGAAGAAAATCTTCCGACGGTATTCTTCGACGGCTGCATCCAGAATCGCGGTTGGTGACTGACCGGTTCTGGCGGCCAATTCGACGAGAGTGCGCTGTGCTGTGTTGCTGATCGGGATGGTGTCCGCGGTCATCGTGGTTCCCCTCTTCGGTGGATCGGACATTCGTCATGATAACCGACCGCAGGGCGGGCGCTAACCGCGACCTCTTTTACAAGTTTAGCAGGATTGTCGTTCTATCAGAGACAACAAACCGAAGCATCACTCGCCGAGTTCGGGTTGACGAAGCCACCACACTCCGGGAAGAATTGGGCCATGCTGTTCGAGTCCTCGCACTTGCGGATAACGGCCGAGTATGGGATCGCCACGTTGTGGCTCGGTTTCCCGGGAGAGTTGGCGAACGCCCTCGACCTCGCCCGACTTCGGGAACTCGATGAGGCGATCCGGGCAGTTGCAGCTACTCCCTCCGTGCGAATCCTCGTTGTTCGATCGGCCAGCCCCAGTGGATTTTGTGTGGGGATTCGTCCAGAGGTTGTGGCCGGGCTCGCCCATCCCACCGATCGTGCTGCATTCGCATGGTATGGTCAACAGGTATTCGACCGTCTCGCCCAGCTCGATACCGTTTCCCTCGCCTATATTGATGGACCGTGCCTTGGGGCCGGGTTGGAACTTGCCCTCGCGTGCGATTATCGTTTGTGTGTTGCTCGCCCCATAACCCGGCTGGGTTTCCCGGATCGCATCGCGTGCTCCGGAGGAAGTTCCAGATTGCGAAACTTGGTCGGTCGTCGAGCGGTTGACCTTCTGAACTCCGGACAGACGCTCTCCGGGCGCGAAGCACAAGCGTTGAAGCTGGTCGATCTCGCCTGCTGCGAGCGCCGGGCGAAAATCGAACTCCGAAGCCTTCTGGATCGGC
>DASZJS010000124.1:0-4093 GCA_035947935.1 Gemmata sp.
TTGAGGCCGGTCGCCGCTTGCTCCGAAATCTCCTTGATGAGGTGACGGGTATGGACAGAGCAAGGCCGGCGCTGGCGGTGGGTGGTGGCGTTGTTGGAGCGGTCTGGCCGCGCAAGGTTCTCTCGACTCCCATGATTGACCTCGTTGCCGCTGGAGAAACTGTTTATGGGGAACTCCATCCCGATACCGCGCTCCGGATTGAGTTCTTCGTGAATCTGGCTGGCCAGGCTGAACAGGAGAAGCGTCAAGGGCGCGATCCCACCAAGAAACCGGACGAGTTACTCGCGACAGCCATCAGCGGCTGGGCCATGGGAAAGAACGGGGCAAACCCCGATCCCACCAAGGCGATCAAGTTTTGGAGAGCGAGGGAGACAATTCTGGCATATCAACGAACCGATGACCTGAACGCCCGAAACGGGATACTCCGAAACTACAAGAAAGCCAATCCGGCTATGATCGATGAGCTTGCACAGGTCATCTCGCTTCTCCCCCCCGCCGCCCCGGAGAATCTCTTCTCTCGTTCCGGCACACTGGTTGCCGAGAGAAACCATATGCCACCGGGAGTGTACAAGCGAACGACATCTCCTACAGGCGATCATCCGGTTGGAATGCCCTATTTCGTCAAACTCCCACCTGAATATCACCACGGCCGTGCGTATCCGGTTCTCATCGTTCTCGGTGCCCCAAACTTTGCAGTTGAATCAATTCTCGGGTCGCTGACTCACGAGGCCGACCGGAACGGATACATCCTCCTGGCACCCGATTGGACGAATCAGTTTGGAAAAGGGTGGGAATGGAAGGGCGACGAACATTGGCAGGTCACCGCGGTCTTGAGGGAGGCCGTGCGGAATTTCTGCATCGATAATGACCGCGTGTTCCTCATCGGTGTCGGAGATGGTGCCAACATGGCGATGGATGTGGGGATGTCACACCCAGATCTTTTTGCCGGAGTTCTCCCCATATCGCCGATTCCGAAATGGAAGAACATGTTCTTGGAATATTGGGGAAATGCTCAAGCGCTGCCGTTCTATATTGTCACGGGCCAATTGGCGGGTGCTTCAACGGAAAACTGTGGAAAGATCTTCGAACGATGGATGCCCCACGGATTCCCGTCGTTGCTGGTAACTTACAGGGGTCGTGGTGTGGAATGGTACTCCGCTGAGATTCCAGTCATGTTCGACTGGATGGGGCGGAAGAAGCGGGTCACCATCACTGGGGTCCGGAAGCTCAACGCCAAGGCAAGGCAACCCTGGTCGACAATGCGGGCGACCGACAACCGGTTTTACTGGCTCGGTGTCGATGAGGTGAAGAGTCGGCACCTGCTAGAGCATTCCAAGAGCGGGGAGGTGACCCCGGCCTCGATCCAAGGCGACGTCACGGGAAACAACGTCATTCGCATTACTACCCGAGGAGTTCTCAAGTTTTCTGTATTGCTCACCTCCGAACTGATCGACTGGACGAGAGGGGTCACGGTAACCATCGACGGCTCACCCGCCCCCGGCTATGCCAGGCCAAAGAAGTTGGAGCCCAACGTGGATTTGCTGCTCGAAGACTACCGAGAACGCGGCGACCGGCGCGTATTGCTCTGGGGCCGTCTCGAATTTGCTGGGCCGCCAGGCTCTTGACATGACCAGCATTGTGGATGGGAAGAACGTGTGTAATTCGGAGTTGAAACCCGATTGATTTTCAACTCCGCGCAACGGCATCACCCTGCCTCTTTTTCGTCTTCATCGCCCGTGAATACTGTCAAGAATCCCTTCAGGTGTTCGGTCAGCAAGGCTTTCAGTTTTACCATTTGGAGATCGGCAGCGTTCACGAACCAGAGCTTGAGAATTTCGCTGCCATCGTTCCGATCGCCTTCAATCGTTGCCTGCTGGCCGATCCCTTCGACTTGGTTCAAGTTGATTTGACCCCTTCGACTAATAAACCACGCTTCAAGTGCCACTGAGTCTTTCGTTTTGAGTCGGCACCAGAAGCGTGAACTGCCCGGGGGCCGGATTGTGATGGCATCGCGTACATCCCATTTGAATTCCAAAAGCGGATTGATCTCTGTCAACAAGCCAATAAACCTGGGAAGAATCGCTCGATCCCACTTTATTTTCTTACCTGGAGGAAACCCTTTCTCGCCCAAATGCCATTTTTCGCCGTCCTTCTTCCATGGCATATTTCCCTCGACACCACTGGCTGCCGTGGCAGCTCGCCCTTGAACCACCTCGACTGCACGGGTGAGGAACTCGCGAAAGGCCGGCGTCTCAATCTCCGCCTTCTTGTGAACAACGATCACGACATGCTGGACACCGGGGCCGTGTGCGATCTCGACGCGATTGCTGTCGCGCGAGTATCCCTCCAGCCCTGGTGTATCGCTGTGTGGCTTCAACCCGAGTTTGGCTGAGAGCTGATCTTCCTTGAAGGGTCGGCCGGGCAGACGAAACACGAACTTGACATACGCCTCGTGACCGCTCATTGCGTGAAGGAACCACCCGTCCGACTTCTTGGCGAGCGAAATCTCCACAATGCTCCGGTGGTTCCAGTTTGTCTCGGAGAATGTGCCGAGTGTCTGGACTTGATCAACCACCCATTCCAGGGCCGAGCCTTCCCATTTGATCGGCTTGCCAGTGGTTGTGACCCTGTCGTGGATGTGCCACTTTGGGCCATTCTCCTCCCACGGCAGTTTGGCCTCTTTCCCAACCTCGGCAATATCCACGTCCCCGACCCGGGCTCGGAGGGCGGCCTGGGGATCAAATCTCGTTCGCTCGGCGCGTGGTGAAGATTCAAGCACACCCTTGAGGATGCGGCCGGTATGAGTGTTCGCACCTGCCTCGTATTGCTGGACGACATTCTCAGGTGTACCACAGGCAACCACGCTACCGCCGCCAGTACCTGCTTCCGGTCCCAGATCGACAACCCAATCCGCTGTTTTTATCACATCGAGATTGTGTTCGATCACAATGACAGTGTTACCGAGATCGGCGAGGCGGTGCAGCACGTCGAGTAGCTTGCGGATGTCGTCGAAGTGCAAACCGGTTGTAGGCTCATCGAGGAGATAGAGCGTTTTCCCGGTGCTGGGTCGAGCAAGTTCTGCTGCGAGCTTCACCCGTTGGGCTTCACCTCCGGACATTGTCGGTGCTGGTTGCCCGAGGGACATATAGCCGAGTCCGACATCGTCGAGTGTCTGGAGAATGGTCCGGATTTTGGGGATGTTGCTGAAGAGTTCCAGAGCTTCGCTTACTCGCATGGTGAGGACATCGGCAACGCTCTTGCTGCGATATTTGACGGCAAGTGTTTCCGGGTTGTACCTGCTGCCAAGACAGGTATCGCATTCCACCCACACATCCGGGAGGAAGTGCATCTCGATCTTCTTTTGCCCCATCCCCTCGCATGCCTCGCACCGTCCGCCTTTTTGGTTGAAACTGAATCGTCGCGGGTGGTAACCGCGCACCTTCGATTCGGGCAAACGAGCGTAGAGTTCGCGGATCAGATCGAACGCCCCGGTGTAAGTGGCGGGATTGGATGAAGGTGAGTTGCCGATCGGATCCTGATCGACGCTGATAATCTTGTCGAGATGGTCGAGGCCGTGGATTTCGTCGTGTGCAGCCCCAGGCGTCTGGGCGCGGTTGAGCTTGCGTGCGAGTGTGTTGTACAACACCTCACTAATCAGCGATGACTTTCCTGATCCACTCACGCCAGTTACTGCAATGAATGCAGCGAGCGGCAGATGGACATCGACGTTCTTCAAGTTGTGCTGGCGGGCACCCATGATCGAGAGAAAATGCGGCGAAGGGAAAGTGAACCGGGACTGCAATTCCACACTGTTTGCGCTTAATAGTTCTGGCAATGGTTGCTTTTTTCCTTTTCCCGTTTCTCGCTGTTGAATTCGGCGGTTAATGGGTACGGAGATTGCGAGTTTGCCGGAAAGGTACTGTCCCGTGAGCGAGTTCTTGTTTTTGATGACCTGTTTGGGTGACCCAGCAGCGGTGATTTCGCCGCCGTGGTCGCCAGCCCCAGGACCAAAATCGAGTAGATAATCGGCCGATGCAATCACCTCGCGGTCGTGTTCCACGAGGACAAGCGTGTTGCCAAGATCGCGCAGTCG
>DASZJS010000125.1:0-4110 GCA_035947935.1 Gemmata sp.
GTACGCTCTATCGAGTTCTTGCGGACGCAGTCGATGATCCGAGATGTCGGCGTGTGTTTTCCGCGCTCGCCCAGGATGAGGCCAGGCACTTTGGGATGTTTCTGAAGATGCTCAATGCCGAGGCGGCATCAATTCGGGGACTCGGTTTTTTCGCACGATGTCGTCATGCGATCCGACGAATGATCGATTTAGAGGATGCCCAGATCATGGTGGCTTCATGCGTTATCGCTCAACGAGCCGATGCACCCATCCATAAGAAACGCGAAGCGAACTGGTATCTCCTGCGACTTTACAGCCTCTATCGCTGGAAGCACCTCCGATATGCCGTCCAGATGCTTCTTCAAACCATCAATATGAGCCGGAGTCGCCCGCTGACAATTCTAGGTACCCTAGTTTTATGGGCAGGCATCAGACTACGGTGGATTTGGGCTTGGGTCTTCAGTAAGCGATTGCTATCGAGGTCCAGTTGTTAACAATCCGCATCCATCACGGCTTTTGAATCCCCTCCACGAATGACCGCATGGAAGTCGGGCGGTATCGTTGTTTGTGCCAGACGGCACACAGCGTCCGAGTTGGAACAGGCTTGCCGAGCGGACGATAAACGCAGGCCTTGGATGTGTCGGCGACCGCAGCCATTTCGGGTACAACAGACACCCCTTGCCCGGTTGCAACCATCGCCAGCAATGTGGCGATCTGTTCGCCGCGACAAACGACTCGCGGCTCCAACCCACCACGATGACAAAAGCTCAACACCTGATCCCCAAAGCAATGAACGTCATCGAGCAAGATAAAGGGCTCATCCACAACATCCGCCAACTTCACCTCGGCCTTCCCGGCAAGCCAGTGCTTTGCTGGTAGCGCCATGACAAGCGGTTCCGTGAACAGTTTCTCGACATGAAGCCGATCGTCCCGAACGGGTAACGCCATCAGCGCGACATCCAGTTCACCGGCCAGAAGATCGGCAAGCAGACGCTCTGTCAGGTCTTCCTTCAGTTGGAGCTGCACTGCTGGATGATCCTTGCGAAACCGGATGAACGATGCTGGGAGCAAGAAGGGAGCAATTGTGGGGATTGCTCCGATACGGAGTCTGCCGCCTTCGCCCGAATCCCGAACCGCCCGTTCCGCCTCACCCACTCCAGCGAGAATGGCCTGAGCGTGGGTGAGCAAGACTTGACCGGCATCGGTGAGAACCACCTTTCGGCCAAGGCGATCGAACAACCGTCGGCCAATTCCCTTATCGTTGCTTTCGAGTCGCATAATCTGTTCGCTGAGAGTTGGCTGCGTCACTCCTTCGCGCTCGGCTGCCCGAGTGAAGCTCCCCGTCTCGGCGACCGCCACGAAATACCTAAGCTGGTGCAGTTCCATAGCCGGTTCCGATGTCGAGAGTAAATGGAATCGTCGTTGCCAATTTTTTAGGCCAAAATGCTCGGCTGGCCAAGACGTCGCTCCCGGCTCGCCAAGAACAACTTCGATTGCGTCTGCTTTTCTGTTTGAGGCGAGCTGGGAATGTGAGCCACCCGAGGTCAGAGCATCAGCGGTTGGAGGTCAGGGACTAAAGATTCATTAACAGTTTCTGCCGTGGCGCGAATCAATGAGCCCTCATCTTCAGAAGAGAGGATAGTTCTTCAGCCCCCACCCGAATCCTGTGCTACGCTTCAACCGACACTTTGTGTCCCTAATTGCACTGTTGGGGCCGAGAACACATGGCCGTCCGCATTGAATCCCATGCCGAACCCATCCCCGGCTACAAGCTGCTAGACCGGCTTGGCGCAGGCGGATTTGGAGAGGTTTGGAGAGCCGAGGCACCCGGCGGCATCTTCAAGGCCATCAAGATCATCCACGGCGACCTCCGATCCAAGGACTCCGACCTCGTCCGTTATGCCGAACAGGAACTCAAGGCTCTAAAACGGGTCAAGCAGGTCCGTCACCCCTACCTGCTTGCCCTCGATCGTTACGACATTGTCGATGGCCGTTTGATGATCGTAATGGAACTGGCGGACTGTAACCTCTGGGATCGCTTCCGCGAGTGCCGCGACAACAACCTCCCCGGCATCCCGCGCGCTGAACTCATTGAATACATGGCAGAGACGGCCGAGGTTCTCGACCTGTTCAACGACCAGTTTCAGCTCCAGCACCTGGATATCAAGCCCCAGAATCTATTCCTACTCTATACCCATGTTAAGGTTGCAGACTTTGGACAAGTGAAGGATCTGCAGGGGCTTATGGCTGAGGTTACGGGTGGGATCACGCCGGTATATGCTGCCCCCGAAACCTTCGATGGGATCATTACGCGCTTTTGCGATCAATATAGCCTTGCCTGTGTCTATCAGGAGTTGCTCACAGGGGTTCGCCCATTCGATGGGTGCAGCATGAGCCAACTGCTCATGCAACATTTGAATTTGCCGCCCAATCTCGCCCCATCACCACCCAACGACCGCCCAGCACTGACCCGGGCTCTCGCGAAGAAGCCCGAAGATCGGTGGCCGAATGTGACCTCATTTGTTCGTGCGCTGAGGGAATCGAGTTTGTCTTCGGAACGTATCGTGGTACCCGGCTCGCGAATTAACCCGGATAGTCCAACTGTTCACGCCAGCAGTTCCGCACATAATCCCGACCGTTCTTCCGGTTCACCCTCCCAACTTGTAGTGCCCGGCGATACCCCGCCACCGCGCTCCGTGACCGAGACGACCGGTCCCGTATTCACTCCCGCTCCACCCGAAACAACTGGCCTCGGTCCACTTCGCCCAACCCTCGTTGTTGGGATCGGCCAGGCGGGATTACGCGTCCTCCAAAGGTTCCGGTTCGACCTGACCGAACAGTTTGGACAACCGGAGATGACGCCGCTTTTCCGCACACTGTTCATCGACACGGACCCCGATGCGCTGGATGAAGCCACTCGCGGCCGCCCGTTCGATCGACTCGCAGCGCTCCGGCCAGCCGATATATTCGCAGCGCGATTGAACCGGGCCGCACACTACATGAAACCGCGCCTCTATGGTCGGAGTGTTATCCACGGGTGGTTCGACCCGCAACTCCTCTACCGCATCCCCCGCGCCCCACAAACGATGGGGCTCCGCCTGTTCGGCCGTCTGGCGTTTTGCGACCACTACCGCCCCCTCATGGGTAAACTTCAGGCGGAACTCGATGAGGCCATGTCCGGCGATGCCTTCGCTCTGACCGAGAACCGAACGGGCCTTTCGCGTCGAACAAACCGCCCGCGCGTTTACCTTGTCGCCAGTCTGGCCGGAGGCACTGGTGGAGGAATGTATCTGGATGTGGCGTATGCCGTTCGCGCCCGCTTGAAGCGAATGGGGTACGAGTCGCCCGAGATTGTGGGCGTGTTGGTGGTTCCACCCGCCGATCCCGGCGCGACACCATCCCAGGCGCTCGGGAACACCTATGCAGCGCTCACCGAACTGAATCACTACAGCCGGACGGAAACTACCTTTGCAGCCCATTACGACGATCGGCTCGGCGCAATACGCGAGAAGGCTCCGCCATTCACGCAATGCTATTTCGTGCCGGGCAGTGCAGCGGGCCTACATCCACCAGTTGGTGGAATTGGTACGCAAGGCACTCCACGGTCCCGCACTCCACCGGGTATCTCACCCACCGGGAGCCGGCAGCGTATGCCCGGGGTTGGGTCGGGAAGTATCCCAAAGCCCGGTTCCCGCATATTCTCAACAAACACTTCACAGCGAAGCCTCGACCCGACCGCCAACCAAACAATTCTCAAACCGTACTCCGATGCTGCCGATCTGATTCGACTGAACCTGGTGACGCCGGTTGGCAGGCTTGTGGATGAGTCGCGAGTCGCCTCGGAGGAGGGCTGCCCCCATCCGGTCGCGTTTGCCGCGTTTGGGATTTCCGGGTTTGAATGGCCGCGAGCTGAGGTGGTTGCGCGGACGACGACGAAAATCGGAAGGGCAATTCTCAAGCGATGGGCCACTCCCGATGTCAAGCGGATGCGGGAGGTGATCCCAAGCATTGCTCAGGCACGCTGGTCTCAATTGGGGCTCGATCCCGACACAGTGCTGGGGCACCTGCAACGCGCTGCCGAACTGGCGTCCGGAGGGAAGATCGATGAGCAGATCGGTCTGACCACCGAGC
>DASZJS010000126.1:0-5802 GCA_035947935.1 Gemmata sp.
GCTCGGTGGGTTCCGTGAGCGACCGGAGACATTAACTTTTCTATTGCTAGGGGGGAAAGTTCCCATATAGTACAGCAAAAGAACTGGGCAGGCGTCATTGTGTCGCGACCCGAGAGAAAATCCTACAATGCCACTTTCTGAGCGGCGGTTTCGACTGTCTGTGCCGCCCATCTTTTCGCCGCCTGACTTGCTGAAACTCGCATTCAACTTGAAGAGTTCAAGATTCCTGGCTCTTCCAAATTTTTACCTCAAAGCCTCGGAGATACCGAACTTTGAAACCGTCTGTGAAAGCGTCTGAATCGCCCTCACCCCATCCCCATCCCCCTCGCCCAGGGGGAGAGAGGCGTGGGGGGTGAGGGCAAAAATGGCCAGGGTTTCTCAACGTGACTGACCGGTTGCAGGACAACCCGTTCGCTGGTCCCAACGAGGAGAACGCCGCTTTGGTTCCCCACCAGGGCGGTGCGGGGTTGGTTGTTGCGCTGCCGCACAATCCCAACGCCGGTCAGAATGGGCAGGCAATCCCAGCGATTCCTGGAACGCTCGATGAGGCTCAGTCCGCGATTGAGCGCGGGAAGGCACTCCTCGCGCGTGGCGACTTCGATCTGGCCGATTCCGAACTGGCTCAGGCCATCCGCCTCGCACCCGAGAACCCGGAAGGTTTCCTGTTGCGAGGTCAAATCTCCGAGCAACAGGGTGAGGATGATCGGGCACTCGACGATTACAGCACCGCGGTGCAACTGGATGTAAGCCAACTGCTCACCTTTGCTCAACGGCTGCTGGCATTCACGGCCCGACGAGATTTTGCCAGCGCAGTAGCGGATGCCGACCAATCGATTCAGGTCAATCGGCGATTGTGTCGCACCTGCTTCCTCCGCAGTACCTTGTACTCCCGGCGAAATGAGTGGGCCAAGGCTGTCGCCGACTACAACCAGATCCTCCAACTCGACCCGACCAACAGCGTTGCCTATCTTCGACGGGGAGATGCCAACGCCAAGCTGGGCGAATGGGCCAAAGCGGTTGCCGACTACACAGAATCACTTCGCCTCGATCCCGAGAATACCGAAACCTTCAACAATCGGGGTGAGGCTCTGCTCCGCCTCGGTCAAACCGACCAGGCACTTGCCGATTTTACCGCTGCTCTCCGGCTCGATCCCCAATTTGCACCCGCCCGTACCAACCGCGCGGATGCTCACATGCGCCGGGGTGAATACGACCAGGCCATCACGGATTACAACCAGGTGATCCACCTCGCGCCGGGATCGGCCCGACCCTATGCCGGGCGTGCTCTCGCCCGCGTGGAGAAAGGCGATTGGGAGCGGGCTCTCGCCGACCTCAACAAAGCGCTGGCACTGGACCCGACAAACGCGCTCGCATCCGAAACTCCAAAAACAGCGGAGCGTTTGCGATCGGCTTACGATCAGGTGGCCCTGGGTTTGAATCAGTTCAAGCGGCTTTTCCGGCAAGCTGCTGAGGGCATCGGTATAGCCCGACCCGACCTCCGCCTGCCGGAACTCCCGCCGACAACCATAACCGAGAGTTCTTCCGCCACGCCACTTAGCCCACTCACCGAGGTACAGGCACCCCAGCCGGCTGCATCAACTGCGGCAATTCCACCTGCCTCGACAACCTCCGAATCTCTCACCTCTGATTCGAGGAAAGATTCCACCCTGACGGAAGAAGATCAATCTGGACGGCATCAGCGACTTGCAGCCCGACACTGCCGGAAGGGTCAGGTCTTTCAGAAGGAAGGGGATCACGACTGCGCTCTCGCAGCCTATACTGCTGCCCTTGCGGTCGATCCCGCCTGCGTGGAAGCCTACCGGGAACGCGGACTGATCCACCGACTGGCCCGTCGGTTGGATGAGGCGCTCGAAGATTTCAATACGGCGATTGAACTGGAACCGAGCGCGGAGATTTTCTTCCGCCGAGGTGTGGCTTACGCGGAGCAACGTCAGTTCAAGCTGGCGTATGCCGACTTCAACGAAGCCCTCCAGCGCGACCCAGACCACGCCCTGACATATCTGAACCGCGGTCTGATCTCGGTGGTCGCGGGCAAGTTCGAGTGGGCAGCAGACGATGCCGAACGGGCTCTTGAGATCGACCCCTCAATGACCCGGGCGCGGTTCCTCCGCGGCGTGGCTCACGGCAAACTGGGCCGACACGATCTGGCGGTTGGCGATTTCGATGCCGTTCTCACGCAGGAACCGGAGAACGCCCGCGCTCACAACCACCGGGGATTGGCTTACGCGGCCGAGGGGAAGTACGATGAGGCGATTGCTGCCTACGATGAGGCGATTCGACTGACCCCAGATCTCTGGGCTGCCCGCTTCAACCGCGCGATCGCTTACCATCTCAAAGGCGACTTCGAGGGCGCAGTCGCGGCGTTCACCCAATTCATCGAGCGTCGGCCGCAATATGCTCCGGCCTATCACCAACGAGGTCTCGCTCATCAAGCCCGGAATGAATACGATGCGGCCCTCGCGGATTTCACCCAGGCTTTCCAGCTCGACCCGAACCTGACCGAAGCGTACGCGAGTTGCATGGAGGCTACCCGCCTCAAGTACGAAACAGCTCGCGGTCAAAACGAACTCATCTCCGGACGCTCGGGCGAAACGAAGAGAATAGCCCTCCCGGCAAGCTCCCGCACTGAAGACAGGTCAGTGACGGTAAACCCCCGAACCGCGTTTCCTCTTCCGCTTGAGCCGCGTCACGAGGAACCCACAAAAGAGACGCTGAACGGAACGGTAACAGGTCGTGCTGAGCGGACGATGACCGATCCGCCGAGGTTGCCCACGCCGCCTTCCGGCAAGTTACAGTTGGAATGCCCGGAGTGCGGCACCGCGGGACTGCTCGACATGCGGCACTTGGGCAAGAAATTCCGTTGCCCGGGCTGTCACTCCTGGTGGAGAACCAGCGCGAGTGGGAATCTCGAAGAGACGAACAAACCTGAGGAGGATGCACACTCTTTCGCGGATGCAGGCTCCAAATCGGGGGTCTGGAAACCCGTTGCCCCCAACTCTTCCTCAGAGGCGAGTTCAAAATCCGGAGTTTGGAAACCCATTGCCTCCAAACCCTCGAAAAGTCCAGCAGAAAGTTCCACCTCTGTTCCAGCTACAGCCGCATCTGCGGCTGAAGCGATGATCGCGACCTCGACCCCTGCGAAAAACTCAGCAGATACGACCTTACTTGTTCGCCCCTCCGCGAAACCCACACCATCGACCGCGAAGAGCGGAGGGAAAGCGCAGCGCAGGCGAAAGGAGAGCGGCCTGCGCTTTGCGGGACTGTGGCTCGTTACGTTTGCCAAAACGAAGGCTGGTCGATGGACAGCGATCGTGGGCCTTGTCGTCTCCATTGTCCTGATACCGTTCCTGCTCCCTTCGCTGTTTCCCAGCGAACTCCGTTCGCGCGGTCAGAAGGTGGCCCAAGCCTGGTTGAACCGGGATGCCGAGCAAATCAAATCCTTCGCGGATCCCACGCTCGCCGAGAACGTCCCGCGCTGGTTGGAGGCAACTCCGCCGCCGGACTTGAACGAAGAACACGGGAAAGCAGTCGTGAGTGTTGCCGTTGAGCGCAACGATGGCGATACCGCCGAAGTCTTGATCCAGATCAAGGGCGCGAAGGCCAATGGCGCACCTGCCTATTACGTGTTTCGCCATCGCTGGCTTCTTCGGAAAGGCACTTGGTATCTCCAGCCCGATCTCCCCGCCGCTGGCACAGGTGGAGCGGCTGTAACGGGCAAGAAAGACAAGAGCCGTTGAGGGCTTTCCATAACGGAGTCTGGTGAAGTTGCATTGAGGCACGAAGCCGTTATCGCCCGAAAGGTTGTTTGCAATCGCTGTCCGGCAATGGTTGCCGTGCGGAAGTCGATTTCTCATGCACCAGGAGATAGAGACCATGTTATCTGTCCGTCGTCGGCTCTCACGAGCCGGCTTCACCCTCATCGAGTTGCTGGTGGTGATTGCCATTATCGTTGTACTTGTCGGCCTGCTTCTTCCCGCCGTGCAAAAGGCGCGCGATGCAGCCGATCGAGCAACTTCAACGAACAATCTCAAGCAGATTGGGCTCGCCTTCCAGAACTACCACAGTGCGTTCTCACACTTCCCGAACAATGGTGCCCAAACGGGCACCATCCAGAACGGCGGCAACTGGCCGCAGCTCTGGCCGGGAGGCGGACCACCTGCGAATGCCATTATCGTCGAGACATACGGTGCCGGTTGGCCCGCACCGTGGGAATGGGGTTGGGGTGTCCCGACACAGAACGACCGATACACATCCGGTTCTTGGGGCTACAGCGTGATGCCGTACATCGACCAGGACGCGGCTTACCAGAACTCTGCTTACAACGTGGCTGTGAAATCCTATTACATCAAGGCTCGCCGGTCTGCCATCCCGATTGCCGTGCCGACAAACGATCCTATCTATCCAGGATGGCAATACCTCGTCGTTCAACCGCCGCCCGGCTACGTCAACTCCTGGGGCCACAGCGACTACGCGGCGAACGATCAGGTCATCTACCCCGGCGATGCCTTCTATGGACAAACGATCACCATCACACAGATCAAGGACGGCTCATCGAACACAATCCTCGCTGGCGAAAAGGCTCTGGATCTCCGCGCTGTCGCGGCAGGTGGGTGGTACTGGGATGAACCGCCAATTCTGGGTGGTACGGGTGGGCTTGCCCGTTGCGGATTGGGATTGTTCCGGGATGGCAACCTCGGTGCCCTGGTCTCTGGCCCGGGTGTGGGTGCATGGCCGGATAATGCAAACCAGTTCTGTGGTGGTGGAAACTGGGGTTCGCCCTGGTCGAGCGGGGTTCAGTTCGTCTTCTGCGACGGCAGTGTCCGGACGCTGAGTTACAGCCTTTCCGACCCCAACTTCACCTTCACTACAATCATGTGGCAGTTGATTCGACCGTCCGATGGCGTTCCCATCGCCGCCGGTGACCTTTACTGATCGCTGCTGCCCTCACTCACCAACCCCCTCTCCGCACGGGAGAGGGGTCGGTGAGTGAGGGCGGGCTTATAACATCATTCGGAGATAAACGATGATACGACCCGGCATTCCCATGAGGGCGTTATCGGCTGGCATTCTTTTCCTTGCGTTCCTGTCGGGTTGCGGCTCGTCAGACGGATCGGGGCCGAAACTTGCGCCGGTGACCGGTCGTGTGATCTTCAAGAATGAGGCCGTTACGGCAGCCGAGATTTACTTCATCCCAGATGCGGAAAAAGGGAACCGCGGCGAGATGGCCACGGCAATTCTCCAGGCGGATGGCTCATTCACGATGGAAACCTACCCGAAAGGGACCGGGGTCATCCCGGGGGCTTACAAGGTGAAGTTCAATCTCGGTCGGCGCGCGGAAAAAGAACTCCAGCCGTATCGCGATGCAAAAACGACACCGCTCTCGATTGATGTGCCAGAGCAAGGGATCGAGGGCTATGTGATCGAGTTGAAGTAGGGTGGGGCGCGGATAAGGAGGCCCACCAGAACCACTCATCCGCCAACCGCTATCCCGCCCGGCAAGTCCTCGGCCTTCGTGACGAGCTTGAAATCCACACCAAGTGCCCCGTTGAAATGGCGCGACCCGCACTTGATCTTCTGTTGTTCAGTAAGATACAGATCGACAAGTGAGGTCGATCCCTTCGTCTCTCTCACGAGGTACAGCTTTTCACCCACGTCGCCAAATTGGTCGGTATCCTCCCACACGAGCGCCCAGTCCGGGTTGTAGGTTCCGATGGGAGTAGGCACCTTGAACCACGCGGGCAGTTTGACGTAGAACTTCACCGGTCCTATCGATTCCAACTT
>DASZJS010000127.1:0-7017 GCA_035947935.1 Gemmata sp.
TGTCCCGTGAGCACATCCAGCGCTGAATAATAACCGGGTCCCGATGGCAAAACGGGAGAATTGCCCAATGGCGGAATGGGACGATAGGGCAGATTGTCGATCCATTTCCGCGGCGTTTCGGCGGGATCGCTGCCTACTACCTGAGGCCCGGGTTGAGCCTGCATCCCGGGCGGTGTCTGCATTCCGGGTTGTATCTGCGTCCCCGGTTCCTGTGCCCGCACAGTGCCGCCCAAGGCAACGCCCAGGAGAACAATCAGCGCTGCACGAATTAACCAACGGGCACAATCCATGATTCGTTTTCCCAGCTCCATCGAGAGAAGTCTGGTGATGATCGGCAAATAACTGTCTGCAAATTGTGCATTTAAGAAGGATCTGTACGAAACGGTACCTTCGGCAAAACCAACTGCCATTGTCGAAATTATATTATTAATATAATTTATATATTAAATCTTATTCGAAAAAATGGTCGATTCTGCCAAACGAAGCTAAATCATTAAAACGCGGTGGAAGATATGATTTAAATTGAGGTTATGCCAATCAATGAGCAGCGGTTTTTGAGTATTTTTGGCACTTTTTGATGACTGGTTTTGGCGACGTTTTACGACTGGATGGAACGCAGTAATCACGGCTTCGCGTGCAGCGCCAGGTGAACTTTATCGTTGGCTCTTGGGAATTGGAAGGATATGAAGAACCGAGACTCAAGCTCTCCAATTCCCAGACCCTACACAGAGACTGCGATGCGTTTCCCCACCTTCACCGAGGCGGAAGAACTCAAACGAACCTGGACGGACAAGTTCATCCGGGTGAAGTCTGGGTTACCACAGTACGAGCGGTTCACGGGAAAGGTTGGCCGGGTGGTGACGGTGAATTACGGCGGCCAGGCGTTGGTCGATTTCGCGGATGGAGCCTGGTACGATATCCCGGCATCACCTGACTTCCTTGAAGTGATTCCCGAGGAGGAAGCGAAGGGGAAGTACGATTCAACTGCCAACAGCGCTCAGAAGTTGCCCGCACGCCAGGGATGAGACTTCCGGAGAAGATCGCGATCGCTTTTCGCCAGCAATTATCGCTCCCTCATTCCTAACCGCGCAGAGCATACAACCAACACCGTCTCTAAACCTTGAATGTCTCCCGGACGTTATCTCTCAGGAGCCGCGTACCGAGCGCGACGGCATCCGTTTCACTCAGCACTCCGGGGCGGACGAACTCATCCGCCAGGACATTCGCCAGCACTCGCCGATACATCGAATACTTGGGCTGCACAAACTCCAACTTGTACGCATCCGAGTAGTAGCCGATCAACTTCGTCTTCGGTACAGCAATCAAGCGCTCGGTCAAATCCTTGCGGATGAAGGGCGGGGTGTTTGAATACCACCAGTGCCCGTTCGGAATCACGTTCGGGAATATCCACGAGTAAGCCACCAGCTCCTGGTTCTGCCCGCTGGTCAATACCGAGACCGGGAACGTAACATCCGGGAACGCATTAAACAGGTGTTTATACTGGAGCAGGCTCGTCCGCTGGTCGAACAAGTCCTGCCCCTGATACACACCTTTCTCGTACACCTTCCGGTTCACGCCAATCATCAGATCGAACGGCAGTCGGAACTCGCGACAGAACTCGGCAATCATCCAGAACACACCCGGCGCGAGATCGTGAAAAGCGTGGAACTGCATCTGCTCGTAGATGTACTCATCGTCGAAATGAGCCAGGTGGAACTTCGGCGGGAGCGAGATCGCGCAGGCCTTCGCCCCGTTCCGGGTAAAGTGCATGAACAGCTTGGCGAGAGCCATGCGAAGCGTCGCGGCATCGTGGACCTCAACTCCCGTGCAAGCCGCCAGCCTTCGCCGCGTCTCGAGCTTGTCGAGTTGGAAAACCAGCGTGTCCGCTCGCAAACAGGGAACGTAAGTCGAAGTGTCGAATCCCGTCAGTGGATCGTCGAATTCATTCGTCAGGAAGATTTTCTCCAGCTTCGTTTTGGCAACGACCTGCTTCTCCCAGTCGGGCTGGGCGAACGCCTTCTCGGCCGCATCGAAGAGCTTGTCGGCATCGTGAACGCTGACCTTCGACCCCGTGAATCCGAGAAACGTCCGGGCTATCTCAACGAACCAGCCATATTGTGCCGTGTTGTCGTACCGGTCCATGAACTTGATGATTTCCCGCACCCTCTCCCGCGGCGATACATCCTTGCCAAGCGGAGCGTGTGACATCCCGGCCGAGTGGGCGAGTTCGGTGTAGTAGTGGTATCCAAGGATGTCATCGAGCGACTTCGACACCGGGTTGAGTGGGTCGATATGCGAATGCGGGTCGATGAGTGGGATATTGGAAAGAGCCGAATTCAGATCGGTAACGAGAGAGTCGGTCGGCATGGCATACCCCGACGAGTCGTTTGGTTGTGACGAATTTTTCTCAAGTACGTCTTACAACAGGGGGAAAGAATTACAAACTGACCGACTCCGGAACATGCAAGAATGGGAAAACCACATCCACTGCAAACTGCACGACTTTGCATAAGCAGCTATAAATAAATCGCTTAAGACTATCGCAGAAATGGCGTCTCTCAGTTCCTTCCGTTTGGCACGGTCGGTGCTTTATGATCCACCGTCCGCGGCGAGCAACCCCCAAGGCAAACCGTGGATCGGTGACGGATTACGACGGCAAACCTTCCCCCAAGGTGAGCCATCCCCCAAGAGCGTGACCGACACCGACGACATAGAGGCCGTGAAAACCCATCCCCCGGGTGCCGGCCACAGGAGAGAGTTCCCCCCTCTTCTGCACCTATCAGATGACATGTCCGTACCCCTGTCCAAAAACATCCTTCCCCCTACCGCCGCCTTCCCCCAAGGCGGCGGTTCGTCTTTTCAAAAAAAGGGATGAGTGACGAGGGAGAAGTGTCAGTCAAAGGTAGTCACCTCTTCCCTCATCCGAATCCCCCGTTTTCACCCTGCGCTCTTCCCAGAGAACATCCCGACGATCGACTGCCACCGGGTCTGTTGTTCCTGTTGAAGCGTATTGATCCGATCGAGTACCCAGTGGTGCAAGGCTGTCGAATCCGGAGTGGGAGTGCGAGTGGCAGGCGGTTCCGGGATCGGGGTTGGAGTTGCAGGCGCGATTCGTGAAGGAGGCGTTCGGGGTGGGGTCGGGGGACCACTCACCTCGGCCGCCCGGCGAGCGACCTCACTCTGGAGCTGAGCCAGTTCACCGTTTAATTCCTGAATCCGGGCCAGTTCGCGCTGCATTGCCGGGAGTTGGTCTTTCCGCAGACACCCAAATAACTGAACCATCAGCACCAGCGATTGCTGGAACTGTGCGAACATCTGACTGTTAATCTCGCCGAGTTGATGGAGCAATTGCACAACCGCATCGGTTGGCTCGGCCACCGAGGCGAACAGATCGCCAATCGGCCCCGTCTGTGCCACAGGACGAGAATGCGACCCGAGTGGTGGAATGGGAATCACTGGCGGTGTTGGTCCCGACCCCGATACCAGAATCGGATTGGAAACCGGACCATTAGCTCCACCTGTATTCGCCCACAGACGAAACGCATCCGCCATGATGTGCGAACTGGGAAGCCCCGACCCGGTGTCCGGCGTCGGAACGGCCCCGAGTTCAACCTCGTCCTCTGGTGTCGGTCGCGAGATCGGCGAAGAACCGGCACCTGACCGGCCAGGCCCCGTCAACGGCGACACAGGGGGGAGTGGATTTGGAGGAGTGAGGCTCCCCGGTTTCGAGACAGCCGGAGTATTGCTGACCGTGGGGTACTGAACGCCGATCAGGAACCGGCCGATCCACAGTTCTGCCCCATGCCGAAGCGGGGATACCCGCATTCGTTCCCCGTTTACCACTACGCCGCGGCCAGAGAGATCCACTACCCACACGCCATCCGGAGAAAGGACCAACCCGCAGTGGTAACCGGCAATGTCGTCGGCAGTCAGGCGAATCTTACACTCTGGGGAGCGGCCAATCGGGGTCAGCAGTCGGTTTACGGTCCAGCGATCTTTTGCCCGCTTCCCGTTACGAAATTCCAGGGTGACCGTGGGGTACGATCGCGAAAGATCCGGGTCCGATTGGATCGGGTTGTAAGCGAGTGGGAAAACAGTGGGCCGAGCGGAAACCGGAGAACGCAACCGGAGTTGAAAAGGACCAATGCGAACCGGGGTTCCCACATCGAGCCAGCCGGAACCTGTTGCACCGCCCGGCCAGCCAAGCCCCGTGCGGCTCCCCAGATCGACCATAAAAACCCGTCCCCCAACCACCTGGAGCCAGGCATGACGGGGATTCACTTCGGCATCGGTCAGGGTCACGTCGCAAGCATCGTTGCGCCCGACCAGAGAGAAGGGCATCGGGACGATGCCCTCTGCCAAAACACTACCCTCGGCAAGATCGACCCGCATATCCAGCGGGCCGGTTGCACCACAGGCTTCAGCGAACCGGGTGATGACAGGATCTTTCACGGGCCGCAAGCCCCTGCTTGGTTCTTGGTCCTTGGAAACTATCCGAGAATACAGTTTCGAGGCCAGAAACTACTTACAAAATTTGGTATTAGAGTAGTTTTCAGATAGTTCCTGTGTCCATGCCAAGGACTATGGACCATGGATGATGGACCAATGACCAAGGCAATCATTTTGGAAATCATAGCTTATACTTCTCAGCGCGGTCGTCGGAACTTTCTGCTCCCACCACATACTCGGATTCTGTCCTATAGTTCGCAGCGGGCAGAAATAAGCCTCAGCGGCCTCCTGAAAGAGGCTTTCAGTTCAGCCCGGAGCGGAAAATCATCCGTGGGCTTACCAACAACGGAATGAGTGTTGGGGCTGTCAACCGAGCTATTTGGGGTTAAGGTATCACACGAACTGGTTCCGAAACCGGGTATAGCGGCTCGCTGAGAACGCTCCATGAACACCCCAAAATCTGCCTATGAAACAGTTCGTTCCTCGAACTGGATCGCCGCGGCGGTTGTGCTTCTGGCGGCCCTCGCCTTCGCCTATAAGCCGTTGTTTGAGGAGTCATATAGGAATTGGCTCAAACCCGATTACTCGCACGGGTTTCTTGTTCCTCTGTTCTCGGCCTACCTTATCTACCGCTCCTGGCCGGAATCGCCGCGAAAAATCCGTTGGCCAAACCTCTGGGGTCTGGCGTTCCTGGTCGTAGGACTTGCGATCTTCCTGATCATCGGGAGCTTGAACTACGCCAAGGAATGGATTCAGGGTTTGTCCCTGGTGATTAACTTGTGTGGGGTTGTGGTCTTGCTCGGTGGCTGGTCCGCATTGAAATGGGCCTGGCCCGCCGTTGCCTTCCTGATTTTCATGTTCCCACTGCCCTACAAAGTGGAAATCGCTCTGGGTGGGTATCTCCAGAAGATCGCCGCGATGGGCTCGGAATTCGTTCTCCAAACCATCGGATATCCCACTTATCGCGAAGGGGTGATCCTGCACGTCAAGGATCGCCCATTGGAGATCGAGAAGGCATGTAATGGTTTGAGCATGTTGCTTACCTTCGTGGCCCTCTCTGTTGGAATGGCAATCGTCGTCAAACGACCATGGCTCGACCGGATTCTGCTCCTGGTTGCGGCGATCCCGGTCGCGATCCTCGCGAACGTGATCCGAATCTCCTTGACGGGTGTGCTTTATAGCGAGGGCGGCAAAGAACTTGGGGACAAGGTGTTTCACGACTTTGCTGGGTGGATGATGATGCCGATCGCTCTCGTTATCTTGTGGTTGGGGCTGAAAGTGCTCGACTGGGTGTGGGTGGCTGATCTGGGCCAGGCCAGTCGGGAGGAAGTGATTCGCGGCAACGCGGCGAATCCAGCGCTCCTTTTCATGCACGCGATTCCGGGAGCCGAAAAGGGCAAGCCTCAAAACAAGCCCGCCGCACCCGCTCCGGCAGCAAAACCAACCCAGGCGGCCAGCGCCACCCCACCCGCACCGCTTCCGTAGCCTCTCCAGGGCGTTGCCCTTGGGCTGGTTTTTTGCAGCCCCTTCCGGGGCGAAACCCGAATGTCCGAAAAAGCCAACATAGATTTCGTTGCCCGTCGGTGGTTCGCGCTTCTGGTGCTGGGCTCGGCTGCGTTCACGTTGTTTGGCAGTCTGGTGCCGTTCGAGTTCCAGAGCAAAACGTGGGGCGATGCGGTCGATTCGTTTGTCTGGGCGATGACCTACCGGATGGCGATCGAGTCGCGATCGGATGGCGTGGCGAATGTGATGCTCGGGGTGCCGCTTGGCTTCGGGCTCCTTGGGTTGCTCTGTGCGGATCAGGGCGTGTCTCGGAGGCGAGCCAGCCTTTACGGGTTGGCGCTGCTGCCCGCCTGCTGCGCATTCGCGGCAAGCGTCGAATTCGCCCAACTATTTGTTCCGGTCAGGACGTGTGCGGGTTCCGATGTGCTGGCGCAGACACTCGGGTCTGCAATCGGGATGGTCGGCTGGCTGGTCTGCGGTCAGTGGTTGACCGATGAGATTCGCAAAGCCACCACGGGAACCGGAGCCGCTGGCCGATTTCTTGTTGGATATGTCCTGCTTCTCGGGTTCATCCAGGCGTTGCCGCTCGACCTGAGCTTGAGTCCGGCAAACGCATACCGCAAGTTTCGTGATGGGAAAGTTCGGTTCATCCCATTCGGGGAGTTCCGAAGCTGCTCTGGCGATCAGGCCTGGGAGCGAGTTGGCGGGTTACTCAAGCTCGCGGGCTTGTATTTGCCGGCCGGACTTCTCGCCGGTTGCCTGCCGGGACGGTTTTGGTCGAGCAACAACGCCGGGCAGGTGCTGCTTGCGGCCATCGCCTTGCCCGTGGGCATGGAAGCCGGGCAGGTGCTAGTCGAGAGCCGGGTATCGAGTGCAACTGATGCTCTGGTTGGGGCGTTCACGGCGGCTGTGGGGTGGAGACTGGCCCACGGTCATCCCTCGAACGTGGGAACACGGCGGTTTCTTGGTCCGGTGTGGCTCGGGCTGCTGGCGGTCATCAGTTGGCAACCTTTTGGGTTCCAGGGTCCAGCTCAACCCTTCGACTGGGTGCCCGGTATGCCACTC
>DASZJS010000128.1:0-7191 GCA_035947935.1 Gemmata sp.
CACGGGATCTACACTCCTGCGACCGGTGAGATTGTTCTCGCGTCTGGGGGTCATCCGCCTCCACTCCTTCGGCGTGCCGATGGTCAGGTAGAGGAGGTGGCGGTGCCAAGCGGCGGTCTCCTGGGATATCAAGACACGGCCGTACATCTCACCGATTCGCGGCTCACGCTGAACCCCGGTGACACCCTTGTGCTCTATACCGACGGGTTCATCGAGGCCCGGTCTCCGGATGACCACGAACTTTTCGGACTGGAAAGACTTCGCGCCGCGTTGGGGGGCGCGGGCACGTATCTTTCGCTCGAGGATTGCGCCGAGCGCGCCAAGGCGGCGGTCCACGAGTTCACCGGCAAGCCGGAGCTGCAAGACGATTTAACCCTTTTGCTCCTGCGGAGAGTGTCGGGCGGATCAGAACCGAGCAAACCGATGAGCACTCGGGCGGGAGACATCGAATGTTAGTTGTGATGCAAAGTCATGCGACGCCGGAACAGATCGATCAGGTACTCGAAGCCGTGCGCCGCCTCGACCTGACTCCTCACCCAATGCCCGGCGCCACGCGGACAGCGATTGGAATCACCGGCAACATCAGCACCGTGGATCCTCGCCCGCTCGAAGTCTTGCCGGGCGTGCTGGAGCTGATCCGGGTCACCAAGCCGTACAAGCTCGCCAGTCGGGAAATGAAGCGGGATGACACGACCATCTCGCTAGAACAGGGGACGATCGGAGCCGGCACCTTCACGGTTGTAGCTGGGCCGTGTTCGGTCGAGAACGAGGCGATGATCCTCAAGACGGCAGAGTTCCTCGTATCCCGTGGAGTGCGATTCCTGCGCGCAGGGGCGTTCAAGCCGCGAACCAGTCCTTACGCCTTCCAGGGCATGGGAGTCGAGGGATTGCGGATTCTTCAGAAGGCGAGGGAGAAGACCGGCATTGGCATTGTGACCGAGTTGATGGATACAGAATTCGCAACTGCGGTGGAAGATGCTGCGGACATCATTCAGATCGGTACGCGGAACATGCAAAACTTTTCACTTCTCAAGCGTGTCGGGAAGTGTCGTAAGCCGGTGCTTCTGAAACGTGGAATGAGCGCGACACTGGAAGAGTGGTTGATGGCGGCCGAGTATGTGATGGCGGGCGGGAACTATCAGGTTATCTTGTGCGAGCGGGGAGTGCGAACTTTCTCGGATCACAGCCGGAACACGCTCGACCTGTCGGTGATTCCGCCAGCCAAGGCACTCTGTCACCTCCCGATCTTCGTGGACCCGAGCCACGGAACGGGGAAACGAGCTTATGTGGCGGCGATGTCGCTGGCAGCGATGGCGGCTGGTGCCGATGGGATCCTCGTGGAAGCACATCCGGAGCCAGACAAAGCCATGTCGGATGGAGCGCAATCGCTCGACTTCCCCGGGCTGGAGAAACTTCTCGACTCTCTCCGCGCTCTGGCCCCGGTACTCGGGCGAACAGTACCCCAGGGCATCCCCAGTGATCCGCGACCAGGGGATTCAACACCCACGGGTGAAAAACCTTGATCGTCCGCCACTCGCCGCGGGTGACATTACGCCAGAATTCCCTTCACTACCTCGCCATGAACATCGGTGAGCCGCATATCGCGGCCACCGAAGCGGAACGTCAGTTTGGTGTGGTCGAATCCGAGGAGGTGGAGCATGGTTGCGTGCAGATCGTGCATCTCCACTTTGTCCTTAATGGCGTGGTAGCCAAACTCGTCCGTTTCTCCGTAAGCCATCCCGCCCTTGGTTCCACCTCCGGCCAGCCAGACCGTGAATCCAAATGGGTTGTGGTCCCGCCCATCGGACCCCTGGGCTACTGGCGTGCGGCCAAATTCGCCGCCCCAGATCACAAGCGTGTCTTTTAAGAGACCGCGTTGCTTGAGATCGGTGAGTAACCCGGCGATCGGCTTATCCACAGCGCGGGCGTTATCCTCGTGTCCTTTCTTGAGGTTGCTGTGCTGGTCCCAGCGATCGTGTCCCACATTTTGGCACAGTAGTTCGATGAATCGCACACCTTTCTCGATCATCCGGCGGGCGATCAGGCACTGCCGACCAAATAGCTCCGTCTTGGGGTCATCGAGTCCATAAAGTTTTCGGATTGTCTCGGTCTCTTTCGAGAGGTCGGCCAGTTCCGGGACAGCCGTTTGCATCCGGAATGCGAGTTCGTAGTTGGCGATGGCTGCCTCCAGCGGATCGCTTTCGCCAAAATGTTCTTTCGCTTGCTGATCCAGTTTGCGAAGGAGATCGCGCTTAGCGGCTTGGGTCTTGGCGGTTTCGCCGCCAGGTGGAGTGATATCGGCAACGGGGCGCGCGCCGTTTTGGAACAGCGAACCCTGATACGCAGCGGGCAAATAGCCGCTGCCGAAGCAGTCGATTCCACCGGGGGGAATCATCCCACTGCCGAGAACGATGAACCCGGGCAGGTCGCGGCACTCGGAGCCGAGTCCGTAGGTCACCCACGCACCCATGCTCGGGCGACCCTGTTGCCCAGCACCGCTGTGGAAGAAATAATTCGCGTTCGTATGTTCCGAGAAGTTGGCGACCATGGATCGAATGACAGTCAGGTCATCCGCACACGTTGAGACATGGGGGAACAGATCGCTCACGGGCAACCCGGACTGCCCGCACTTCTTGAACTTCCACGGACTGGCAAGCGTCTTCCCGACATTATTGAACTGGGTCGGCTCGACCTTCGTGGGGAACGGCTTCCCGTGGTACTTCTCAAGCAAGGGCTTCGGATCGAATGTATCGACCTGGCTCGGCCCACCATCCATGAAGAGAACAATGACGTTCTTTGCCTTGGGTTCAAAATGCGGTTTCTTCGGGCCGAATGGATCGGCACTCTTGCTCGACCTGGGAACCTCTGCACGTCCATCTTGGGCCAGCAACGCAGCCAGGGCTGCGGCTCCAAAGCCATTAACCGAACGAGTCAGCAATTCCCGGCGAGAAAGCGGACGAAACATGAAGTTGTCTCAGGTGTGGAGTTCGGAGACGATTTCGCTGGTGGGTGATTGAATCTTACAGTCCCGTCACGAAGTCGCAAGCAGATCATCCCAGTCGGTAGCATCCAGCACGCGGTCGAGCATGTGTTCGAGTCGATCGATGTCAACGATCTCTAATATGGCCGTCAGGATTGCAAATCGTGGTTGGTCGAATCTCTTGGTCCCCAGATTTAGAATCACTTTCTGTGCTTCCTCGAGTCGCCCTATCATCCGACTGAAGGCTTCATCTGAAACTTGACCCAGCACTTGCCTTAAGGTCTGCAATAGGGCACGACCATGAGAAAATCCCCTTTGGAATACTGCTTGGTAGGTGGTTGAATCTTCCACAATCCTGTCTAAGTTTTTAGGCATTTATTAATCTCCTGTAATCACATCATGTTGTCGCAAGTAAATCATCCCAGCCGGTGGCATCCAGAACGCGATCAATCATGCGTCCCAGTCGGTCATGATCGGTAATTGCCCGGATCGCTGCGGCTATTGGCTCAGATGCCAGACCAAATCGTTGCGTCCCCTGGCGTAGGATTACCGAGTGAGCTTCCTTCACTTGTCCCTTTCGCAGGATGGCTTGGTAGGTTGTTGAATCTTCCAGGATCATGTTCAACTCCCGATAGAGGTCATCGATCATTTGATCTGAGTAGCGCAGCCCACACAACACGTATGCCGAGCCCAACAGCCCACGTTCCACATTATCCGGAACCCCATCCGCACGCAACCGATCGCGTAGTCGATGGAAGGCTCCCGGCAGGTCATCAGCTGCCTCGTTGGTGAGCAACGCCAGTGTCGATATTCCCCATCCCGCTGCCAGCAGGCTATCAACCGACTGTTCCCAAAGCCGCACCACTGTATAACGAAACGACAGATACGGTTGGTTATCTACTCCCATGATCTCGTGGTAACCTGTCAGATCGCGGGCATTGGCCTTCGGCCGAAGTAACATAATGATCGAGTGAACTGGATGTTTGTTGACGGTCCTGGCCGCGATGTTGTAGCGAAGGAGTTCATCAGGAATACCCAGACGGCCTGTGGATTCGAGTTCGAGATGCAGGATTGCGGGAGAAGGGCCATTGATGAGGAACAGCCGATCGGCCTGAAGGGTCGATGACAAATCGGTGTCCAGCGCAGTTATTGGACCTGGAGGTACACCAATTTTCGCGGCCAAATAGTTACCCCATCTCGTGGGATCATCATCGATCATCAAATTCAGTGTCGAATCGAAGTGTTTTGCCACAGGTTCCCACCTCCCGTGTCAGCATTGAGAGAACCGGGATGAAACTAGTTCTCGTTCTCACGCCAGGCGTGGCAACGAGAACTTCTCGTGGCATTTACTAAATGATTCAGGGCGTGTGCTTCAACTGAGCCAGTGCCTTGCTCGCTTCATCCCGCACCCACGGGTCGGAATCCTGAGTCAACGGACCCAATTCCGCAATCACTTGTGGATGAACCATCTGATATCCCGCCAGATGTCTCAGGCAATCCACCCGAACCGCCGGTGAAGAATCGCCTTTGGCTCCCGCCAACAGCGCGGACACAATAACCGGGTTCTTTTGCCACTCGAACCGCATGAGTTGACGGATGGCAACGTGCCTCTCCATTGGGGTGGAACCGTAAAGCATCTGCGTGACGAGCGGGGTAACCGGGTTCACGGTCTGAGCGTCTGGTGAGTTTGTCGGTTGACTCGCGATCGTGGAATTCGTGGACGGCGACATCGTCGATGGCATTGGCGGTGCGGCAGGAGATGCCAATGGCGGCATTGGTGTGGCGGCTGGTACTGATGGCATCGACTCGGGATGCGTTTCACCAGGAGCGGATGGAACGCTGCCGGGGACTGCCATCGGTGACGCAGAGAGTGGTGCAGTTGCCATTGACTCCGTTGCAAGCGGACGGGGAGGGACTGGCTGGGTCACAACGGGTGTACCGACTGAAATCGGCGTTGAGTCGGGTTTCGGTTGGCTGAGACTGACTCGCCCGGCTATTGCAGGGGGCGGTCCAGGCGGAGACGGAGGTGCCTGGGCAACCGATACATTGGCCTGCATAACTGTTGACGTTGATGGGGCTGAGGTGTTCTTGATGATCTGGTAGATACTGAACCGATCGCCAGGTGAAGATGGAGCCATGACGCGCGTGCGGCTTGCCGCGAGCAGGGCGTTGAATTCGTTGAGCGTTCGCCAGGCTGCCTCTACCGATTCGCGGCTCGGCTTTTGGTTGTCAGGGTTGGCACTCGGCTTGCCTGTCTTCTTGCTTACGGTCTCATCGGGCAACCTGAGTAGCGGCGGTGGTGCATCGCCGCTCGTCTTCTTCACGCCGGTGCCAGTGACGGGAGGTGGACCAGTCTCTGGCCCCTTCAACTCCGGTTTCACTTCCACGGGATCGGGCTCGACGAATGGAGGCACGTAGCAGGCCAGACATCGTTCCAATCCAATCGCTGCCGTGCAACGTACCCGCACGGAACGTTCGGCCGGATTCCCGTCCTTCTCGGTCCCGGATACGCTCGCCTCCAGGGCATCGATCGTTTTCTGATTGCAGCAGCACCCATGACTGAGTGCCAGAGCCGCTTCATAGCGAACGCACTCGCTCCCGTCGGTTCGCAGAGCAGCAGTCAGAGCCACGATGGCATCGGGGTAATACCGACAATCCACCGTTCCCAGAAAGCGAACTTTATCTCGCCGCATCTGGGCTTCGAGAGCATCCTTTTTGATCGAATCCGATGCACCTGCCACCCCCGGTTGTGCCATATCCTGGGCCGAGGGCATTATCGGGCAAAACGGTGGAATGATCCCACCCGTTCCGAAGCTGAGTGGCTTCGTCATACTGTTGAGCATTTGCCCCGCCGGGCTCGCACAGAGTTTCTGCCGACAAGCATCAAATCCCGCACACATTTTCGAGAAGAACCCTTGGGGCGCGGCTGTTGGGGTAGTGGTTCCAGGAAGACCAGGGGCAGCACCACCTCCCGGTGCTCCGCCGGGCATTCCCCCGGGCACCTGCCCAGCCGATAACCCAGCGGCGAGGAGAACCCCACCGGCCGCAACTCCGGTTCGCCATATCCATTTCATGATCGATCCTCTTTCCTTCCTGCTCCGTTGGGGTCCACTCCAATCTCTCGCGGCGTTCCCCCAGGGCCGCCGTCGCAATGGCGTGTTTCCATCCAATATGTCGGAGAGTGGATGGCAACGACTTGATAGATTACGCCGTTTGATGCGAATGCGCGGATGGGAGCAATTGCACTCGATTCGCGGAATTACCCTGGATTGCGGAATGTAGATGATATGTGGAATTTGACTGTGATTCCGAAGGTCGCGAAGCCGAAAGATAAATCAATGATGTCGCAAACACCGGCAATTCCACAGTGTCCGGTTCTCAGGCTATCGGAGGGTTATGGGATGAATCCGTGTATTCGCGGTGGAACCGGTCGTCGCTCGCTGGTTCGCGGGATTATCCTGGCCGCGATTATTTTGGCCTGTTGTCCAGTTGAGGGGTTCGCGCAGACCGCACTCCCCCCTGGCATCCCCACGGTTGCCCCAATTCTCAATCTTGCTGGGTCCACCCCTGGAATCCCAACAGTTGCCCCAATTCCCGATGTTGCTGGGTCTGCCCCAGGAACCGGGATTACCCTGGCCAGTTGTCCAGGTTGTTCCTCGTTGCCACCATCTGGCTCGCCCTCCGGACCAGGGATTCTGGGGTATGGCAGGTTTGGGGAAGCGGGCGGATGTGGAGCAAGTTGCGGCGATGGCGGTTGCGGTGAAGGCTGTGGGGAAGGTGGGTGTGTTGCAGGCCGCCAGCCTTGCGACTCATGTGAAGGACAGACTCGGCTCACCCGTCTCTTCTGTGCCTTGCATAATGCTCTGTCTTGCCCGGACCCCTGCTATGAGCCCCAGTGGATCGACCCGGCCAACGCCTCGTTGTTCACGCCAGCAGTGCGCCCGGGAACCTACATGCAACTCCAGTGGGATAGTGGAACCAACCTGACGCAGCCGGATCGCTCGGAATTCTTTTGGGCGGCGATTGGGAAAAGGGGGCCGAATAAACCTGAAACCAAGGTGAACTACAACGAGCTGAGTTTGTACGCGGAATTTGGCACTAATAAGTTCTCGTTCTTCGTGAATACCCCTTACATCAACCTGCATGGAGATGAGAATGGAGGGGCAGGCAATTTCGGCGACATTTCGATCGGTACAAAAGCCATGATCGTC
>DASZJS010000129.1:0-4300 GCA_035947935.1 Gemmata sp.
GACTCCAGCCTCCTTCTCCAGAACGGCAACCCGTTTTCCGGGGAACCGGTTCGTGAACTGATACGCCGTCGCCAACCCGACGATCCCACCGCCTACCACCACCAGATCAAATGCCGCCATGCGCTCTCCTGCGCGAATACCATTCGGTCTGCCGTTTCGCTTGCCACATCTACACTCTTTGGGATCAGGAATATGACGATTGAGTGTAGGTGCAGGCTTTGCGTATAGGTTCTCATAGTAGCCCGCCGCTGTGACTGGCGCAACGCAGAGGGAGTTCCGGGGCTCATGACGAACGCCCCGGAACTCCCCGTTGTGCTTCTCAATCCTGGCAAATCTGCTCGATCAATTCCAGATCGCATTGCCGGTCGGTGTCGATGAAGACCAGGAGATCGTAGTCGGTGGAGTACTCGATGAAGAGGTCGTAGTGGTCGTCGTGGTGCTGCTTGAGCTACCCGAGGGATTGGATGTTGGGTTTGCCTTCGCAACTCCTACCGGGTCTGTAAGCCCGATGGCAGACAGGTCGAACTCCACAGGCTGGGGAGAACCACCGCTACTTGATGTGGCGCTCACGGTCACGGTGTACGATCCAACTCCAAGGAAAACATCGAGACTCGCGGCGTTCCCCGCAGTTGTCTGCAAGGTCCCAACGACGTTGCCGTTGCTGTCCAGAATCGTCATCATGACGACCGTCTTAGGATCGGCTGACACAACACCTGCCGACAGAACGAAGTGCATGACCTGGCTTTGCTGGACAACCAGATTAGCCGATGCCGACGAAGCGGAAGAGTTCAGCGGTCCCGAGGCATTCATTGGGAACTGGATAGGCGATGACAGGAAATCCACAGCGAAGGAGTAAGTCCCAGTTTGACCGGATGCCGACTTTACTTCCAATTCGTAGCGTTGCCCAGGAACAGGGTTTACGACTTGAATGGTGCTGGCCCCGCTGGTGTCGGTCAGCACCTGGAATGCAACCGGGTTGCCCGAACTATCGAAGACCTGAAGGCGTGGCGTGAGGTTTTGGTTCCCAAGAGTCCAGACAGTTGCCACCATCGTCTCGGGGGTGTAAGCAGGTGCCTGAATCGCATAGAAATCGGTTTGCGTACTTGAATTGAGGCTGGCTCTTGCGTTGTAGTTCACCTCGAGATTGATGCCAGTCGTATTTGCCACCAGGTCAGTTGCAGCACCGAGGGTATGGCCGACGATGCCGCCGAGCAGACCCAGGGTTCCGCCCACCACATCGCCAAGTAAAGTCGTGAGATTGTTGGTAATCGACATGTTATAGGTGCCAACATCGAAAACGCCGCCGTTGGGGCTGCTCACCTTGACGTAGTAAGTCGAAAGCCCACCGAGATTATTCAGATTGAGAGTCAGATCGTTATTGGTGGGATCGGTTGCTGTCGTGGAGGCGACGAGTGTTCCGCGCGAGTTGTAGACCGAGACGGTCGCATCCAACAGGCTCAGCCCCTTGGCCTGCAAGTGGATGGTTGTGCCAGGGAACAGCAACGGAGTGCTGAACTTGTAATAGTCCGCATCGGTCGCGGAATTCAACTGGGCATAGACCGGGGTGATGTACTTCAGTGCGGTGGCGAGCGTGTTGCTTGTGGTGTTCGGCGTCCGTGCGCCATAGAGACCCTGAATCGCGGCGATGTCGGAAGCGTCGAGTGCGACGTTGGCACCGGTGTAGTATTCGTACATCACCGAATTGGGATCATTATTATCCGGCAGGCCAAGAGCGTGTCCCGCTTCGTGCAATGCGACGGTGTAGAGATTGTAGGTGGAACCGATTGGCTGCGCGCTATTCAGGACGACATCGCCCGAATATGTGTTGAAGTAATCGAATGGCGATGTGATCGCCACGACATCGTTACTGAGCGGTATGGCACCGATGCGAATGTCCCCGAAGCGGGGATCGTCCTGGATCGCTTTGCCGATGCCAAACGCTTGGCCACCATCGGCAACGAGTCCATAGTTGATCTTGGCGTAGTCAGCCCATGTCTGGAACGCTTCCAGCAGAGCGAGTTCGCCGCTAGGACCTGCTTCCGCAAGAACCTGCGACAGAGAACTTCCCACGCCGGAGATGTTCGTTCCATCGGGGGCGATACTCAGCGTCAAATGTTGGCCATCTGGCCAAGGGGTGCCCCAAACGCTGGCTGAGGGCACAACGCGATCTTCAAGAGCTTCGACGCGGAGGGGGTGGGGGCGACGGGGCATTGTGGTTAATTCCTCGGTTTGGGCGGTGGGCCGGGAAGGCGGGATCACACCTTTCGGGTTGATACTTAGGGAAGTCACATCCAATCCGATCAACCGCCATGAAAAGCCAGCAACTTTGTCAATTTCGAGCCCTTGGCACACTTTTTTCATCTCATCGCTGATTTTTTCAATCCAGCAGCAACTTCGAGGAGGCGTTTGAACTCTGCTTCCTCGCGGATAGGATTGAGATCGGTATCGGTCTTGAAGAGTTCCAGATCTGCAAAGCCTTTCCGCAAAGCACTGCCCAATAACGCCAGAGCCTCCTGTTTGGCATCAGTTCCACGTTCGTGACGGCTGATCTGTGCATACAACCCCGCGGCCTGGAAGAGGAAGAACGACGAGCGATCGTGTTTCAGGCCTTCCTCCACATCGCGGCGAGCTTTTTCGCATTCCCCAAGTCGAGCCAATACGACGCCTCTTCCCATCCGAGCCCCGATATGATCGGGGTAGTAGATGAGGAACTGATCGAGGACGGCAACGGCCTCGCGCGGGCGATTGAGAGATTCCGAGAGCACTATGGATTTGTTGATAAGAGCTTCATGCGACCGTGGATTCAGGGCAATGGCTTTATCGAAGTCCTTGAGTGCGGCAGCCGGCTCGGTGTCCATGCGTGAGTAGCCGCGTGTACTCCACCCCAATTCATCGTTCGGCTCGATTTTCATCGCTTCCGCAAACTCGATCTTCGCCTCATCTGGCTTCTTGTCGAGTCCCTTGATCTCAGCGAGGAGGAATCGGGCACGGACGGAAGAACCGGGCTTGGCGATTACCTCCTTGAGATCCCTGATGGCACCGCCGTAATCCTTGATCCCCTTGCGTGCAATGGCGCGGTTCATCAACGCTTCGGCCCAACCCGGTCGCAGTTCCAGGGCTCGTGTAAAATCGCGGTTGGCTCGATGGAAATCCAATTCCTTCAGCCGAACAATACCGCGGTTGAAGTAGGCGTGAACCATCTCGGGATCGAGAGCAATACATGCGGCCCAACAAGCGGCGGCTTCAGCCATTTCGCCGATGCGGTCGTGACAAATGCCCCGCACGAACCACGACTTGTAGTGGCGGGGGTGTTCCTCGGTGAACGGTCGCAACAAAGTGAGTGCTTCGCGATAGCGCCCTGCCATCGCGTAGTCCACCCCATCGTGGTACGCATCGTATTCCACCATCGAACCCTCGGGTCGCGTCGGAATCGCTATGCCATCGGCATCCCGCGGCAGGGTTTTTGGCAACTCCGTGCGTTGCTCGAAAAGCATGTTCGGCATTTGATCGGACGGATAACAACCCGCTGCAAGTTCGTTCCAGCGGACTGCAGTAGGATCAGTGACATCGCCCGTGAGAATCTGTTCGCCGCGAGCCATGAAGAGGAGCATTTCGCCGAGTTCCAGACGAACCAGTTTCTGTTCCTCCGCGGACAGGCGAGCGAACATAGGTTGCATCATCCAGTCCGGATCGCGACCAATGCCATATCTTTCCAGGACGGCCTTTCCGCGTTCGATTCCCTCATCGAACTGAGATCGCTCGCCGGTGTGCGTGGCAAGAAGCACCTGCACTGTTCGCGATTCCTTTCCGAACTCCTGCCACAGTTGCCTGGCCTCCGCTGTTTCGGTTTGCATCTTGCGTTCCGCAATCTGGCTCTGGCGAACGGCCAGCACAGTAGCAGGCATTAGCAACAACACGGTTGCGGCCAAGCCAACAACAATAGCAACAGACAATCGCTTATGCCGCCGTCGCCACTTCCGGGTTCGTTCCGGTATGGAACGATCCGGAGCGTACTTGAGCGGCAGATCCGCGAGTTGCCGTTCCAGATCTTCACGCAGCTCGGCTGCGCTCTGGTATCGCCGCGTGCGATCTGCTTCGAGGAGTTTCTGGAGAATCGCAGCAACCGCTGGTGAGATGGCGGGATTGTGCTTCCGTGGCGAGGGTCGAACTGTCCGTCGATCAGTCTTCAAAGCCTCAACCACATCTTTCATGCGACCGATCCGCCTTGGAAAAGCCGATGTTCCGGTCAGCATCTCGAACAGAATCAGGCCAAGCGTAAAGAGATCGCTCCGGGCATCGA
>DASZJS010000130.1:0-2761 GCA_035947935.1 Gemmata sp.
ATGGCAAGAACGTCACGCTCACGCTGACTCATCGCGATCCGGTCCTGGTCTTGCACTGCGACAGACATGGCTCCTCCTTGGCCTGAGCAAGGAGGACATTTCTATCGAGTTAAGCCCGGACATTTCTAATGTGGTTCAACACACCAACTCAGGAATCCAGTGGCACACCCAAGAGCAGACTTGCGAACTGATCAACCACGCATACTCACGGTTGGGACCACATGCCGCGGCCTGTCTGAGGGTCTTGCTGAATCTTCTCAGTGAAAAGATGACCAAGGAAGGCGGCATAAAGTCGTGATGGAAACGCCCATCGACAAAGTGTTGGACAGTCTTCGCGCTCGCGGCGGGAAAGTCATCCGTGAAGGTGATGAGTGGAAGGCGTGTTGTCCCGCTCACGACGACCACAAACCGAGTCTCGGCATCAAGGAAGGCGCAGACGGCAAGGTGCTATTGATCTGTCGTTCGGCCGGATGCACAACAAAACAGATCGCTTCATCTCTGGGGATGGCCGAACGGGATCTATTCCCTTCCGATCCACATGCCCCAAGCAAGAACGGTTCTAATTCGCACAGCAAAACAGAACCCGAGCGGGATTGGTTGTCGGACTCACAACGATATGCCGATGCGCTGACACCGGACCTGAAGAAGAAGCTCGCAATTGAACTCCGGCTGCCCGTGGAGGCCCTCGACAGGGTTGACCTGATTGGCTGGATGGATTCTGAGAAATGTTGGACCTTCCCCGAAAGGTGTGCGGCGGGGGGAATCGTCGGGATCACTCGCCGGTTCGAGAGTGGCGACAAGAGGATGATCGCCAATGGGAAGCGTGGCCTCACCATCCCTCACGACTGGCGAGAGACGACCGGCCCGCTGTTTCTGGTCGAAGGTGCCAGCGATGTTCTTGCCATGTCGTTTTGTGGTCTGGCCGCTATCGGTAGACCGAGCAACCGAGCGGGAATCGATGCACTGGCTGAACTGCTAAAGGGAACAACTCGCGACGTGGTCGTTGTGGGCGAGAACGACCGAAAGGCCGATGGCACTTGGCCCGGTCGCGATGGAGCAACGGCAACGGCAAAAGCTCTCGGCAACATGATCGACCGGCCGATACGCTGGGCACTTCCACCCGAGGAATACAAGGACGTACGGAAGTGGGTGAATGACCTCGCGGACGGAGCTGCGGACGAGAACCCATACCCAACGATCGGTCAGACCATCCGGGCAGAGTTGGAGAAGGGTAGTAAGGGCGAAGTCTCGCGCTTCGAGTTCATCAGTTCCGCCAAGTTTGCATCGGGTGACTTCCGCCCGGAATGGCTCATTAACAAGATTCTGGTTGCCAAGCAACCGGGAGTGATCGCTGGGCCATCCAAAGCCCTCAAAACCTCCGTATCAATCGACCTGGCTGTTAGTCTGGCTTCCGGGCTGGATTTCTTGGGGACGTTCAAGGTTCCGCGTAGAGCCCGCATTGCCGTCGTCTCGGGTGAGTCCGGTCAGCACACCTTGCAAGAGACGGCAATGCGGGTCTGCCGGTCCAAGAAGATATTGCTCGATGATTTGGATGGATACCTCGACTGGTGTTTCAACCTGCCGACGTTTTCCGACCTCGCGGGTATGAAGGAATTTGCGAAAGAACTGACAAAGCTCGATGCTGAAGTGACGATTCTCGACCCGCTTTATCTGGCACTCGGGGCGATTGACGCGCGGAACATGTTTGAGGCTGGGAATGCGTTCCGGGTGATGACTGAGACGCTTCATGATGCCGGATCGATGCCGCTGATTGTCCACCACTCGAACAAGCAACTCCCGATCGGTGAACCGATGGAGTTGGCACACCTCGCTTACGCTGGGCTCGAACAGTTTGCCCGTCAGTTCATCCTTCTCAATCGCCGCGTGAAGTACCAGGGCGACGGCGCTCACGATCTTTGGGCAACGATTGGCGGTTCCGCTGGGCATGGTGGGTTATGGAATCTTCTCATCCGAGAGGGTGTTGTGGATGAGAGTTTCGCCGGCCGTGAGTGGAATATCAGCGTGAAGAGTAGGAGTGAAGTTCAGGACAGTGAAGAAGATCGAAAGGAAACTGTGAAGCGGGAAGCTGATTCAAAACGAAATGCGAGAGACGAAGCGGCCATCCTTTCAACAATCGACATCGTCACACAGAACTTTGAGGGTGCTACCCAGCACAGCATCAAAGATGCCACTGCGATGCGAACTGACCGACTGAAGAAATTAATCGAATCGCTGATTGAGAGTGAGGTGATTGAGGAGGTGGAATTCAAGAAGGAGATCGGTTCCGGGGTGAGGCGAAATGTGATCGGATACCGACGCACTCAGAACCACGAAAACCATCGTGGGTAAGCTTGTCCCGATGGTTTTTTGGAGTGGTGAACCGATCGTTTTTGAGCAGACATGCAAAAACGCCTTGAAAACCATCGTGTGCATCGGGGTGTCCCGATGGTTTCCCCCGATGGTTCCGGAACGCAAATACCATCGGGGGTGATGATCCCCCTGTAAGGGGGGAATCACTTACCCCGATGGGTATGGTTCCGGTGGTGATGTTCGGAGAGATGCGTACCCGATGGTTTTGGATGTTCAGTGTGACCACCCAACCACCAACCCCTGACGCAACCCACCCCGCCATCGCGGGCAGTGGTCAAGGTGTCGAAGGTGATTGGGTGATAGTCTTGCGTCCATTAAAGTCAGAAGTACCGGCAGTGGTTCGAGTGAGGAGAGCGTTGAAGTACCTCCTTCGCACGCATGGGCTGGAGTG
>DASZJS010000131.1:0-7577 GCA_035947935.1 Gemmata sp.
TCGCCGCACCCGCGGTGATTAGGACGGATCGGGAAGTAATATCCGCTGAGTTGGCCCTGACCATTTTCCGTCAGATGATCCGCACCCGAGCGTTGGAGGAGCGGAGCATCAAGATGTCGAAGTCCGGGGAAGCCTACTTCTGGATAGGTGGCCCCGGCGAGGAAGCCTTCAACGTCTGCCTGGGTCTGCAAGTCCACAAAGGTTTCGGTCCCGCCTTCGATTACCTCCACCTTCACTATCGAAACGCCGGTATCATGCTCGCGATGGGCATGTCCATGCTCGATCACGTCCGACAGCTTGCCATGCGCTGGACCGATCCACACTCCAAAGGCCGGAACTTTGTCGGACACTACGCCGTGAAGGCGTGGAATGTCGTTCCCGTCACGAGCGTGATCGAAGTTCAGTTCGCAATGGCCCCAGGAACCGCCCTGATGCAAAAGCGGCATGGGTTGAAGAATCCAGCCGAGGCCGAGGGGATTACCGTCGTGGTTGGTGGCGAGGCGGGAACCGCCGAGGGCGACTTCGAGTCCTGCCTGAACTGGACAACCCGACCAGACAGCGAACTTCCCGTGCTGATGATGGTGGCGAACAATCGGTTCGGCATTTCGACCGACTTCCAGAAGGTGAGTTCGGAGTCCCGGATCGCAAGCCGAGCGATTCCCTACGGAATCCGTTCCGAAACAGTGGATGGGAACGATCCGGTCGTGATCTGGAATGCTCTCGACCGGGCAATGCGCTACTGTCGCCGCGAGCGAAAGCCGTTCCTGCTGGAGGCGATGGTGTCGCGGATGCACGGGCACTCTTCATCGAGCGGTGCCCAGCGTATTTGGGACGAGTCCGACCCTCTGGCTGGCTTCGAGCAGAAGTTGCTTGATTCAGGGGCGATTGATGTGCCGGTCATCAAGGCGATGAAAGAGGAAGCGAAGGCCGAAGCCGATGCCGCCGTGGTCGAGGCTATGAAGGAACCCGAGCCAACGCGAGAGGATGTCGAGAAATTTACTTACGCGCCAAGCGAGGTCGATGCGGTGTATCCGAACGATTACACCGGGCTGCCGGGAGCGTAACAGTGAGCCCAGGCCTTCGACCTGGGCTGACAGAACGAGCCCTTCAGGCTCGGTGGATTTGCGGCCTGAAAGGCCGATTCAATCAGCCCAGGTCGAAGGCCTGGGCTTCAATCAGGCTCTCATGGCCACAATTGCTCAAGCAGTTCGACTGGCCCTCCACTACGGTGAAACGCACCTCGGCGTCACCGATGTATTCGGTGAGGATGTGGGAGCGCCACTCGGCGGTGTTTTCACCGCCACCCAGGGCCTCAAAACAGCCTGGAACACACCTCTCGATGAACGCGGGATCATCGGCACCGCAATGGGAATCGCTTACGCTGGCGGTAAACCCGTCTGCGAAATTCAATTCTGCGATTATGCGTTTAACGTGATCGATATGCTGAAAATCGCGGGCAACCAACGGTGGGCCAGCGGCGGCGGGTTCGACATGCCGATTGTGGTGATGACCCCAACCGGAGCCGGTATTCGCGGCAGCCTCTATCACTCACACTGCTTCGAGAGCTGGGCAAGTCGGCTACCCGGCTGGAAGGTCGTCATGCCTTCCAATGCCCTCGATGCCTATGGTTTGATGCTCGCCGCGATTAAAGATCCAAACCCGGTGTTCGTGTTGCTTCCCAAAGCGCTTTTGCGCGTCAAGGACACCCGGTTGATTCCCGGTGAACCGGCCGATTTCGAGGAGCTTTCGCGGATGATCGATGCCCCGATTGGGGATCGGACGACCTGGGAACCGCAATGGCCCGAGATGGGCGAACACATCGTGCCGCTTGGAGTTGGCGAACTGGTCCGCGAAGGGGTTGATGGAACGATAATCAGCTACGGTCGGCCCTTGTCCTTCTGCGTGCAAGCAGCCGATGAACTGGCCCAGGATCACGGGCACACGTTCGATGTCATCGACCTCCGGACCATCTTCCCTTATGACTGGCCACTGATCTCCCGGAGCGTGCAGAAGACGGGACGGGTGCTGATCGTGAACGAGGATACCGAAGTGACGAACTTCGGCGAACACCTGCTGCGTCGGGTGGTGGATGAACACTTCTACGACCTGGCGGTTCGCCCGCGGACTCTCCTGGGCAAGCATGTCCCGGGTATTGGCATGAACCAGAATTACGAGATGAACAGCATCCCACAACTCGGTAACATTCGAGAAGCTCTGCGGGAACTGGCAACAGATCCAGCATGACTCGGTTTTGTAGGGTGGGTCGAGGCTTTGCGAGCCCCACCATATTGGGTATTGGTGGTGATGGTGGGGCTCGGTAGCAAAGCCTCCCTCGACCCACCCTACCAAGGGTGAACGCGATGGATTTTCCTCTCCCCCCTCTCGGTGAAGGTTTGATCGAGGTTGAATTGATCCGGTGGCTCGTTCGGCCCGGCGATGCCGTGTCGCGCGGACAGGGACTCATGGAGGTGATGTCGGACAAGGCCATCATGGAGGTTCCCGCTCCCTTTGCCGGCACAATCTCGTCTCTCGCTGCAACCACCGGAACAAAGATCAAAGTCGGGCATGTGATTTTGAGCTACAACCCCGTCGGTGACGGGGTTTCCACACAATCGAATTCACCAGTAGCCACTCCATCGAAGGAAACCGCGCCGATTGCTTCATCCTCGGTTCGCTCCAGTGAGGCACGGGGGGAAGCATATCGTTCGAGCAACGGCTCTCCCAGTGCAATGAATGCCTCACCGGCTCGGCTGCCACCTGCTGCCCCTTCAGTCCGAATGCTTGCTCGCAGGCTCGGGGTCGATCTCGCCCGGATTCGGGGAACCGGTCCCGGTGGGCGAATTCTGATCGATGATCTTGCTCCGTATCTGCGACCGCGAGCCGGGGTTGCCGATAAGCCCACGCCATCCATGACAGGAACGGATACATCCAAACTCGACTTCGGCATTGCCGGCACCCGCCAAAAGCTCCTTGGCCTGCGGCGAAGAATTGCCGAACACATGGTCGAGGCCAAGCACCGCATCCCCCACTATTCCTACATCGATGAATGCGATCTCACCGACCTCGTTCGGCTTCGCGCACAACTCCGCGATCCCTTCAGCGCGGCTGGTGTGAAACTCACGTATCTCGCCTTCTTTGTGAAGGCAGCAGCCCGGGCGTTGAAGGACGTGCCGATTGTGAACAGCACGTTCGATGAAGCCGCTGGCGAGATTGTGCTGCACGATCACTACAACATCGGCGTTGCCGTTGCCGCGCCGAACGGGTTGATCGTTCCCGTGATCAAGGAAGTGGACAAAAAAGACCTGAGCGCGGTGGCCGTGGAGATTGCCCGACTGAGTACCGAAGCGAAGGCCGGAAAGAGTCGGCTCGAAGACCTGAAAGGCGGCACGTTCACCGTGACTTCCGTTGGCGGCATTGGCGGATTGATCTCCACGCCGATCATCAACCACCCCGAGGTCGGGATTCTCGGTATTGGCAAGGTGGTGAAGCGACCTGTCTACGCCGCGAATGGCGATTTGAAACCGGCCGATATCATATTTCTCTCGTTCTCATTCGATCACCGGATCGTCGATGGAGCTGTCGGTGCAGCGTACGGCAACGCAGTTCTCCGGTACCTTCAAGCTCCCGCTCTGTTGCTCCTGCCGGAGAAGGTCGGTGGATAGAACACCGGCGAACAGGGATCAATCGCCTCTGAGTGCGACTCAAAATCCAGGGGCTCATGCCCCCGGCATGTCTGCGGTTGTGGCTGCCCTTCTGCTCTTCTCGTTTGCCCTGTTTCAGGGGCTTGGCACCAAGAACGCGCGCGACTTTTTTATCTACCGTCTCGGTGCCGAACTCGCGGCCCGTGGCGAAAACCCTTACGATGTGCCAAAGATTCAGCAGCATGTCGCTGCTGCTTACCCGGAGGATGATGAAAATACGAAGGAGTTCGTTGCCAACAGCGGTTACTTTCTGCCTCCGCTGGCGGTGTTGGTGTTTCTGCCGCTCGCGGCGATGTCCACCGTCGCCGCGAAGGTCGGTTGGGCGTTGGTAATCGGGGTTGCTGGGTTCTTCATTGCCCGGCTGCCGGGACTGTTGCGGCCGAGTGAATCGCTTCCGCTGACGACCCTCCCGCGGTTCGTGGTGCCACTCCTCCTGGTGTTGAATCCGTTGACGTTGGCAGTGGTGTTTGTTGGGCAGGTCACGCTATTGTCTGTCGGGTGTATTGCGGCTGGGCTGTGGTGCCTCGATCGCGGCCGACCCTATCTCACGGCAATTCTCTGGGTGCTGCCGTTCATGAAGCCGCACCTTGCGCTTCCATTAATCCCACTAATGTGGTTTTTGGCTGGCTGGCGGCCCACGCTCCTACTGGTTGTTCTGGTGGTTGGATTCAATCTCGTAGGGGCAACAGTGGTTGGTGGATCGCCGCTGTTCCTATGGGATTACGTGGAGCATCTGTCGCACACACACAAGATGGTGGGTTACAATCGCGCCGAGTTGAACCCATCAATCACGAGTTGGAACCGGTTGCTATTTACGGCCGGTGGGCCATTGGTGGAATTGACCCCCGTTACCACGGTAGCCAGTTACTTGGTCTGGCTTGGTCTGGCGATTGGCCGGGTCGCACTATCGGGGACTCGACCAACAGTGAGTTGGGCGGTTGCGGTGGCAGCGGTCGGTTCCGTGCTCTGCTCGCAGGTCTTGGTGTATGAGTTGTTGGTCCTGGCACTGCTGGTGCCGTGGGTGCGCGACCTCTTCGCGGATGGATGGCGAGTCCGTTCTTGGTTGGCGATTGGGTTAATGTCTGTGCAACTGATTCCGCAGAATGCGATGACGAAGATGGGTTTCAGCTTTCCGCCATCGTTGGGTGTTGCACTATTGGCAGTGCTGGTGCTTGTGGGACCGAGTGGCAACGGACGACTTCAACGAGCCGGAAGTGTGAGCGACGGTTAAAGTAGCCTGCCGCCACCCTTTCCTTTGTTTGCTGGCCGTAGTATTTTGTCGAGTGTATACGACCGCTCAGGAGAAACCGCCATGTCTATTAGCATCGAGGCATTGGGGATCGACCGGCTCAGCGTCCGCGATCGACTGGAACTTATCGAGCAGATCTGGGACAGCCTGCCGGAACAGGTAAACCCGGACGAGGTGCCAGAGTGGCACCTGGCAGAGCTTGCCAAGCGGCGTGCAGAGGCCAATGCTGCGCCGAGGCTAGGCAAGCCCTGGCGTGAAGCTCTGGAGAGGTTCGGGAGCGGGTCATGACTTTGCCGGTGATCCTTCGCCCTGCCGCCGATGCTGATATCCAGGCGATCCACGACGAACTAGACCTGTTGAAATCCGGCCTGGGCAATCGGTTCGTAGCCCGTATGCGGGAAGTCCTCGATCGCATTGAGTCGATGCCAGAAATATACGGTCTTGTCTGGCAGGATGTGCGGGCTGCACGGCTTAGAAAGTTCCGGCACTTGGTCTACTACGTTGTCTTCGCGGATCGGGTCGAGGTACTGGCTGTGATACATGGCTCGCAGGATGCGTCTGCATGGCAGTCGCGCGTGTGAGTTTGGAACGCAGTGCCGGTCTGGGAATGGTCGAACCAGTTGTAACGATTGATGTTGAGTTCCTTCATACTGATGACCGGTTAGCGGCTCCGCCTGGGTGACGGAGATTCAGGCGTCTGCCGGGATGACTTTTAACTGATCCCCGGTGACTTCGACATAGGCTGGGTTCGGTTTTCGAAACCGCGGTGCCAGGTAAGCGCGTAGTGTTCGGCAAAAGTAGGCGTTACATATGTTTAAGCTCTCGCCTTCTACCGATGCGATGGGCGTTACAACGATGGGCGAGATCGAAGTCGCTCCAGCTTTAATTGTCCGTCGATTCGGCCCGCCCGCCTATTGGGACGGCTACAAAGTCAGCGGGCAATATGTTTTCACTGACCAAAAAGGGAAGCCGTTCGTTGTTCATGACTGGAAGTCCACAAGCCTTTGGGAAGCGGGATATCTAACACCTGATGAATTCTGGGCAAGCGATGAGCCGCAAGAGCTATGCATCTCAACTCACGATTTGGACACTGCGGCTTTCAAGCAATGGTTTTTTGAACAGTTGGGATGAAACACATCTGCCCGTCGCTTTAAATTGTTGGAGTCGCCATTCTGGTGTCTTGTGAGATCAGCCTCTTGCAACGTCCGCACCAATAGGTGAGCCTATGAGCAAGAAGTGCGTTTCCTTTTGCGGAATGATTTTCGGTCGAACAATTTGGATCGAACACTACTTGGAGATACTCATGCGGATTCGGTTACTCGTGTCGGTTCTCTGTCTGGTTGCCTGGGTGCCGATCTCGAAGGCGGCCGATTCCGCGGTTTCTTTGCCGCAGTCATTTGATCTCAAGGCGATCGATGAATATGTCGCGGGTCAGGTGAAGGCCAAGGGCTTTGTCGGATTATCGTTGGCGATCATGAAGGATGGCAAAATCGTCCTGGCCAAAGGTTACGGCAAGAGCGCCATCAAGAACGGTGCCGATGTCAGTTCGGAAACGCTCTTTGGAGCGGGCTCTGTCACAAAGCAGTTCACTTGCGCGTGCATATTCCTGTTAGCCGAAGATGGCAAACTCTCGATTCACGACAAAGTTGTGAAGTATTTTCCCAAATTGACCAAGGCCGACGACATCACTCTTTACGACCTCATGAGCCACGTTTCCGGCTATCCCGATTACTATCCGCTCGACTTCGTCGATCGGCGGATGGCCAAGTCGATCGCACTGGACAAGTTGATCGAAGAATATGCCAGCGGCAAACTGGATTTTGAGCCGGGCACGCGCTGGTCGTACAGCAACACCGGGTACATCATTCTTGGACGAGTCATTGAAAAGGTGAGCGGCAAGCCGTTTGAGAAATTCCTGGAGGAACGAATTATCAAAGCGGTCGGTCTGGAGCATTCGATCCATGAGCCGAAGCCCGGCACCAAGGGTGTCTCGACAGGACACACATCGTTCTTCCTCGGCGAGGCTGAACCGGCGAAGCCCGAGGCCGAAGGCTGGATCCATGCCGCGGGCGGACTGTTCACCACGCCGTCGGATCTCGTCAAATGGGATCTGGCGTTGATGGAGGGCAAAGTCATCAAACCGGAGTCTTACCAGTTGATGACGACCGGTCGAAAGCTCGCCGATGGCCGAGTCAGGAATTACGGATGCGGCCTGGGCATTGCCCAGCGCGATGGCGAGACGATCATTCAACATAGCGGAGCAGTGAGTGGGTTTTTGGCGTTCAATGCGATGATTCCCAGAACCAAATCCGCCCTGGTGTTGATGACCAACTGCGATCACCTCGATGCCGGGTCTTTGAATACGGAGTTGGTATCGCTGCTGCTCAAGTCTCACGCTGAAACGCCACAGATTCCCACAGTCAAGGGTCCAAAACCCAAGGAAGCAGCTCTCGAATTCTTCCATCAGATGCAGGCAGGCGACATCAAACGCGATGCGCTGGGAGAGGAATTCAGCATCTTCTTGAGTCCGGAGCGTGTGGCAGAAGCGAAGGACCGTCTGAAGGCTCTTGGCGAGCCGGAAAAGATCGAAGTTGATGCGGTCTACGAGCGCGGTGGAATGGAAGTGG
>DASZJS010000132.1:0-2042 GCA_035947935.1 Gemmata sp.
GCCTTGGGTTTTCGCCCCGTGGCCCGCTCGAATGCCCACATCAACCGCGCGTTGTCGGCCATTCCAGCTTGAGCGATGGTATGTTGAGCAAAAACGCGGGCGGCCTCAACGAACTCGGGATCATTCAGCAACACGAGTGCCTGCTGGGGGATGTTCGACTTCGGTCGCTCACAGGTACACTCCTCACGGCTTGGGGCATCGAAGGCGATCATGGCGGGGTGGGGAAAGGTTCGCTGCCAGTGGGTATACATGCCGCGGCGATAGACCTTCTCACCAGCATCTTTCTGCCACTCCCGCTCCGGGAAATTCAGTGCTGCCCAGTAACCGGCAGGCTGGAATGGTTTCACGCTCGGGCCGCCGATCGTTGGTTTCAGGAGCCCGCTGATGGAGAGTGCGGTATCGCGAACGAACTCGGCATCGAGCCGGTACCGACTCTGGCGTGCGAACAGCTTGTTCAGCGGATCGCGCTCCCGGATCGTTGGTGTTTCAACCGACGATTGACGATAGGTTGTCGATGTCACCATCAGTCGGACGATGTGCTTGATGTCCCATTTGGTCTCGAACTCGCTCGCCAAAAAGTCGAGAAGTTCGAGGTGCGTCGGAGGCTGACCCTGCGTTCCCGATTCCTCCAGGGATCGGGCAATGCCATAGCCATAGAAGAGTTTCCACAAACGGTTCACAACTACACGGGCAGTCATGGGATTTTCGTGGGATACCGTCCACTTCGCGAGGTCGAGCCGGGTGTATCGGGCAGTCGGAGTCGCAAGCGGAGGAAGGGGTGGCATGAAGCCGGGTGTGCGTGGGGTCATCACCTGACCGGTTGAATCGAGCCAGTTTCCCCGCGGCAGAATCCGCACGGTTCGTGGCGATCCCGAGATCGTGACCAATGCATGAGGAAGCGCGTTTTCAAAGTCCGTCTTTGCCTTGGTCGCCGCGGCAAGAGCGTCACGATCCGGTTTAAGATCCGGAGCCGTGTCGCGAGCGAAGACTGTGAGCCGAGAAACCTCCTCGGGTGTGCGTGGGTCTGCCTTCTTGGCGAGAATCGCCTTCACATCAGCGGGGATGGCGACTGTCGCCGGACCTTTGCCCGGAGTTGGAGTTGACCACTTCTCGACATCCGTGAAGGCATCCGGGTCTGATGCAAATGCTCGTGCAGCCGCTTCCAGTTTTGCCTGGGCAATGGCGACACTGCGAGCCGTTCGTTTCAGCCCGGCCTCTTGCTCGGGTGAATTCGGAACCACCATCCCCGGTTCGCGTCGACCGACAGAGGCCTCTTGCACATCGGCGAAGAACGCCGCTATGGAATAGAAGTCGGCCTGGGTATAGGGGTCGAACTTGTGGTTGTGGCACTCCGCGCACATTATGGTGCCACCCAGCCATACCTGACCGAAATTCCGCACGCGATCCGCAGAGTATTTAGCCTCGTATTCCTTGCTCTGCGCACCACCCTCCTCCGTCGTCTGGAGGAGTCGGTTATACGTGGTCGCGACCTTTTGCTCGGTAGTGGGATTCGGGAGAAGGTCGCCCGCCAGTTGTTCGATGGTGAATTGGTCAAACGGCTTGTTCTCGTTGAATGCCTTGATGACGTAATCGCGGTATGGGAACACGTTCATCGGGTTGTCGCTGTGATAGCCGATGGAATCGGCATAGCGGACAAGGTCGAGCCACCACACAGCCATTCGCTCGCCAAAGTGCGGCGAAGCGAGCAGCTTATCGACAACTTTTTCGTAAGCGTTGGGGCTCTTGTCCTCGACGAATGCTCGCACCTCCTCAGGAGTTGGTGGTAGACCGGTGAGGTCGAAGTGGAGGCGGCGAATAAGAGTTACGCGGTCGGCCTCGGGACTTGGAACAACACGTTCGGACATGAGTCGGAGCAGGATAAAGTTGTCGATTGGGTTCCGAAGTTCCGTTTGTGTATTCTGGACGTTTGGGGTGGGAGGACGTTGGATTGACGTGAATGACCAGTGTTCGGAAAACTTTGCTCCCTCTGCAATCCAGCGTTTCAGGAGGACAATTTGATCCGGAGTCAGAGCTGCTTTCTT
>DASZJS010000133.1:0-4271 GCA_035947935.1 Gemmata sp.
CTCGCAGTCCCTGTCTCAATACGTCATGTGTCATGGCCATAATTCAAATATTATTCAGAATGTAATTGCGCCCACAGTGGGCGGCTGGGTCGGACACGACTGTGATGTCCGGGAATGCTCCTCGATCGTCGTGGGCTGATCCTTCGGACGTTGCAGGCTGCGCGGGGTTGTCTTACACTTCTTTATGCCAGCCGGTGTCAGGACTCGACAGCAGATCATGGTAAGATCACGGCAAACTGTTCTTCAACATCATCAACTACACTGGCATCGCCACGCTCCAGTTTGCCGACCCCGCGTTCGATTGCGAACTGCCCGAGGCCACCACTGAGGAGATCGATGAATACGGCAAAACCATTCGGTCATGGCCGGACAGCCCGACGCCGACCCGTTTGACCTCCTGTGTCATGTTGGCTACAACGCTCCCCTACTCACTCGTCGAGAGCGGGCAGACAAGGTGAGGAAGGGGAAAGCCGACTTCTTCGACCAGTTCGGCCCAGATGCGTGGGCTGTCCTGGATGCCATCCTTGAGAAGTACGCCGAGCATGGGGTTGGGGAGTTCGCGTTGCCGAACGTGTTGGAGGTTCCACCCATTTCCACCTTTGGCACCCTGGCAGAGATCGCTGGCAGATTCGGCGGGGCCGACAAGCTCATGGATGCCGTGGACCGGCTGCAAGAACACTTGTACGCCGCGTAACGGTGCCCTCGTTTTGCGAGAACCCTTATGCCTCAACCCCATTGTACGGGCTGCTTGGTCCGCTCCGACGACCTGCGGCCCGGCGACGTGATACTGTCGCGTGGCCACGGCAGGTTTCCGGGCTCATCGCCCGTTTTTCCCACGGCATCGGCCCCTATTCTCACGCAGCCCTGGTCGTTGGCCACACCCGACTCTTTGAATCCGATGATAACGGTATTGGGTACACTTCCCTCCCGTGGCAAGTGCTCGACGTCAAACACCGCATCTCGACCTGGGTTTTTCTCGGGTGTTCGCCTCATGATTTCGTGATCGTCCGCCACTGCCATTCCGAGCGGAGCGGCTGGAATGAGCAGCGGTTCGCAGCCCAGCTAACCGCTGCGTGTGAGGAGTTTCAATCAACACCTTATCCGGAAACAGATGCTTTGCTTGAGGCCAGTACCATCCCGACGACATTCCGCCCGCTCGTCGGATCGGGCGTCCTCTGGTGCTGGGGTCGGCGCGAGATTGAGTCTCCCACTTCGGGTTTGTTCTGTTCACAACTCGTGATAGAAGTGTTCCGCAAACTGGACATCGACCTCTTTCCGGGCCGGCTCGGGCACCACGTCTCACCGAAGATGTTGGCCGCGGCCCCCGAGCTTGTCCCACTCGATCCTCAGCCCTTCACACTCGATGAGGTCTCCGGCCGCAAGCTGCTGGGGAATAAAATCGAGTGGGAGCGGCTGCGAACGGAATGGGAAGAGCGGCGAACAACAACGCAAGCGCTCACCAGCATGAAGGTGAGCTTGGATAATTTGGATCTGATGAACAGGGAGCTTGAAGAAACTCGAAAGCAGCGAGAAAAGAAGAATTTGTCTGACTTTGAGCAAACCGTGAGGAACATCGAGCAAATGATACAACGGGATCGGCATGAAGCGGCGCGTTACAAGTATTCTCAGGAGGTGTTAGTCAAGTTCAGCCACAGGTTGAATACATTAGCCCCTCTGGGGAGGGAGTACCTCCGGAATCCGACCGCGGCACCTGACGAAAAGCTGGATGCCTTTTTCGATGTGCTGCTGCTACAGGTTTGCTACCTCCGCTATCGCTTCATTTATCTCATGAGGTTCCGCAGACGTCTACTCACATACCGGCTCTCCAGGACGGTTCGAATTTGGGGCCGATGGTTGACCGGTCGACACTGCGGAGACCCAGGCCACTCTCCTCTGTTTCCCAGGTTCCGTCGATTCCTTTGGCGATACTGGTACTTCCCAACCTGGGGATGGGGGGCGTTGGCAGTAAAGATTCGAACTTGGGAACGGGACCTTCAAAACAAGCGGAGCCAAATGAAAGAACAGAACAAGCAGAAGCGAAATAGACTGACTGAAACAACCGGCCAGGACATCGAAGTCCAGGCTGGCCAATTGGATGAGCCTGGGCAATGATTTTGCTGAGGGAATTCGGTTCCCTCATCAAGTTCATCTCCCTCGAAGTCACGCTCCTGTTGTAACCCACTTCCCACAGCAATCATTCACGCCCTAAGCGAATACTCAGTGCCGAGATGAAATGGCGTTTTCCCCGCTGCGGCGAACGCTAGCGCTTCGATATTTCTACTGCCAGCTACGCAAAGCACTTATGACAACATGTTGTCACTGTGTCTTTTTCGCAGCAACGACGCCCGAAAAAAAAGTTAAGTTATCTGCACAGAGAGATGTCCGCACAGCGACGTTTCTCAAACTGGATCTCAGCCGAGACCCAACTCTACAGAAGTAGATGTTCCGGCGGACGATCGAGTAATCTGGAGTTTCACGCCCATGACTTCAGCAACTTCTGGCCGGATTCGGCTGCCTATTTCAAGCCGCTATGAGTTCCAGAAACCAATCGGAACCGGTGGCATGGGGACGGTGTATCGGGCGCTCGATCGACGCACCGATGAACTGGTCGCCATCAAGGTGCTGCGATACAAGCAGTCCGAGAACCCAATCCTCCATCAGCGCATCCTTCGCGAATTCCGAGCGGCAAGCGAACTCGAACATCCGAACATCGTTCGTGCGCTTGCATTCGAGACGATCGATGACATCACGTTCCTGGTGTACGAACTCGTCGAAGGAGGCAGTCTCGGCGACCGACTCCAACAGCGCAAACGGTTATCGGAAACCGAGGCCGTTCGGATCATCACCCAGATTGCACAGGCGTTGGAATATGCGCATTCCAGAGGTGTCGTTCACCGAGACGTGAAACCGGATAACATCCTGGTCCTTCCGGACGGTCGTGCCAAGCTCACCGATTTTGGCCTCGCAAAAATGATCGACTCGGATGAGGACGGCCTTACCCGTCCCGCAAGCGGTTTGGGAACGCCGCAGTTCATGGCACCGGAACAGTTCTCGGATGCCAAGGCCGCAGGCGCTCGCTGCGACATCTATTCGCTTGGAGCGACTCTCTACAACCTTGTGACCGGCCGGCTTCCGTTCGATGGGAAGTCTGCATTGGCCATTATGACCCAAAAGGAATTCGAGAAATACCCATCGGCCCGAACGCTTGTCCCCGGACTGAGCGACCGAGTGGATGCCGCAATCGCGGCGTCACTCAAGCCGGACCCGGACGGTCGGCCGGAATCGTGTCTCGCGTTCTTCAAACTTCTCACATCGCGTCGCCGGAAAGCGAAAGAGCTTCAGAAAACTGATACTCCGATGGTTGTTGAAGGCAACAATCGCCGGAACTGGGTGCGACATGCGGTGGGCGTTGGTAGCGCGGGCTCCATCGATCCGGGCGTCCACTGTGGCGGAGAGTTGGAGAGTTGGCCCCTTGTCGTTCGCGATGTGTCGGCCGGTGGGATCGGACTGCTCCTCGCCCGCCGATTTGAGCCTGGGACGGAACTGTTCATCGAGTATGGGAATGGAACGAGTCAGCCGTCCCGCAAGCTCCTCACGCGCGTCATCCGCGTCCAACCCGAGGGCAATGGTCATTGGGTTCACGGCTGCCAGTTTCTGGATCTGCTCGATGAGGGCGAACTGGCTGCGCTGGTCAAACTTTTCTTGGGCTAGAAGTTCGCGCGGGGGGCGATCTCGCGATTTCGAACTGTCCAATTATGATCGGATCGCCATCGATGATGGGAAATCCCGTGCTACATTCTCAATATCAAACCGATTGTTTGCTTTCCCCTCAGGGTAAGCTGACACCGGGAACACCCTCCTGAGTTCCGGGAGTTGGTGGCGAGGTGCCTACGGTCGTGACATTCTCGACACAAAGGCCAGAATCATCCGATAAGCATCCCGGGGCCGAACCTCTCCCCGGCTACCGCCTCCTTGCCCCTCTCGGTCGCGGTGGGTTTGGAGAGGTTTGGAAATGCGAGGCTCCTGGCGGCTTGCACAAGGCAATCAAATTCGTTGCGGCTGATGGTGAGCGATTCCGACAAGAACTTGCTGCGTTTGAACAAATCAAAGCCATTCGGCACCCATTCTTCCTCGGCCTGGATCGTGTGGAATTGGCTGGCGGCGAACTGGTCATGGTCATGGAACTGGCCGACTGCCAACTCCACGATCGCTTTCACATGTGCCAAACCGAGGGTCTCCCCGGAATCCCCTGCGAGGAACTCGTTGGATAT
>DASZJS010000134.1:0-1968 GCA_035947935.1 Gemmata sp.
AGCCTGGACTCCCCAGAAGCACCCCCCAGCGACCACTGCGGTTACTTTCCCTTTCTTTGCGGCTAGCGGGGTATCGACAGCAGGATCGGGAAGACCACTGCCCTCAGCAGCGTTGGCGGGTTTCCACACTGCGGGGCAGGCGAGAAGGAGAATCGCAATTACGATTGCGATCGTGCTCGCGATCGAAGACTTCTGGACCCCATGATTCATGGCCCACCTCAACTCAAAATAGGATGTACGTAACCTTCAAAAGTTACAGACTCAAACAGCACCTTGGCGAAAGCGCAACAGAATTAATCCCTGACCGGATTATCCCTGAACCATCGCAACACTTGATCGGCGCCCTCATTCGTCGGGAACACTGGATACAAGACATGCTCAATGCGCCCCTCCCGAATGATCAATGTCAGACGCTGCAAAAGCCGCATGCCGGCTGCGGCAAACGTGGGTAATCGCAGCGTGTCGCATAATTGGAAAGTAGTGTCACTCAGAACCTCAAATGGGAGATGAATGCGCTCGGCCATCTCGCGTTGATACTCAGTCGTTTGGGTACTTAAGCCGAATACCTCTGCCCCAAGCTGCCGGAAGTCCCGATGATGGTCCCGAAAGTTGCAGGCCTGGGGGTGCAGCCACGGGCTCCAGAGATCGCGTCCCAATTCTCGGGGAGCGGCTTTCCTGGCACTCCTGTCATCGGATAGCAATAGATCACGGTCCGGAGTGCGCTCAATTCCGAAAGTTCGACCACCCGACCTGCGGTCGAGCGCAGACCGAGCTTGGGTAGCATCATCCCAACGAGATGGGTTGCCGCACCGTCATCTACTGGTCGAGGCAGATCAGATGGCGACGGAAAATCGGTCTGTCTATGCCTCCGGTATTCCGCCTGTCGCCGATCGCGGGAATCCGGTTTCAGAGTCAAACTCGTCTTGCCACGCGGCAAATACTACTTCTCTGGTCGGACAAAAGAACTCCATTTCCTGGCGCTGCAGCACCACGATTTGCCACAGTCCACAGGCTTCGTTGAACCCAATCGTGGCTACTTGCTCCCCCGATCTGTTGCACATGACGGTGCAGTCCCGCATCATGAACTCACTCCTGGCTCAATCATTTTACATTTCTTCGAATACGGTCTTGAGTCGGCATTCGCACCCCATCCCCGATAGCAAATGCCCGAGGGCCAGCATGACCCCTAGGGGTTGTAATAGAATCACTCGCGATATTTCTCGGAGCCTATGCCCGGAGGTTTCAATGCGATTGCCGCGCCTATGTACACCTCTGTTGCTTGTAGGGGTCTTGCTCGCCGGGTTGTTTGCAGTCAGCTCAGTAGCGGCGGCTCAGAACCAGCCCAACTCGGGCGCTAAAACCACGAGCCCATCGTGTCCGAACGATAACAGCGGACTGAAGCTGCCCGCCGGTTTTTGCGCGACGGTATTTGCCGACGACATTGGCCACGCTCGCCACCTGGTGGTGGGGCGGGGCGGAGTGGTTTACGTGAACACCTGGTCCGGCGAGTACTACGACAATGTGCCACCACATGCTGGCGGATTTCTCGTGGCTCTGCAAGACAAGTCGGGTGCGGGAAAAGCTGACGTGATTGAGCGCTTCGGTGAGACCGTCCAGACTGGTGGAGCCGGCGGCACAGGCATCGGCATGTATGAGGGATCACTTTACGCCGAGATCAACGATCGAATCACACGGTATTCACTGTCTGAGAACAGCATCGTACCGAAAAATGCCCCCGAAACCATCGTATCCAAATTGCCTCTTGGCGGCGACCATCCGATGCACCCGTTCATGATCGATGCTAACGGATCCATGTACGTGGACGTCGCAACGGCCACCAATTCCTGCCAACCGCAAAATCGGCAACCTAAAATACTCGGCGCGAATCCCTGCACCGAACTTGAGACTCGCGGCGGCATCTGGCGTTATGACGCGAACAAGAGCAACCAGACATTTTCACCGGCTGAG
>DASZJS010000135.1:0-2860 GCA_035947935.1 Gemmata sp.
AAGAGCCGATGAAGCGCCGAAACAGGCTCCGGCTGAGTCTGAAGTTCCCAGGAGGCGGGCGTACTGGGAACGCTCGAGTGCCCCCGCTTCGAGTGAGACCCTCGTTCAGTCTCAGGCTGTCCATTTGAACCACTGTAGTCACTTGCGTCTATCATCCATCGCCACCGGTCTGGGGGTGGATGATGCACCGCAACGCACTCGTGTGCATTCACTCGGCCAATCCGCCGGGGCACTCCCGCAATCGGGACTGAAGAGTGATCCGGAGACGGACCACGCCAATTCTCGAAGCTCTCCGAATGAGCTGTGTCGTGCAACCCAAACGACTGCCATGATTCGGACCTCGGATGCCTTTCCCGATACCGCTTGTCCGAGCGAGTACAGGCGCGAACAATGCGATTCCGGAATGCCCCCTCGCAACGGATGGATCTTGCCGACCGCAGTTGTTCTTGCCACAGGTTTGTGTCTGGGCATCCTCTTGATGCGAGAAACTTCGAATTCGAAAAGCGCTGACGCCCGCCTCGAAGGGAACTCGGTTCACGGAATAGCAGACTCGTTCCAGGCGCGAGCTTCGCAAGGCGGAAACACAATTTCGAGCGCTCCGGACGCGACGTCACGCACCCAAACCACAGCAGGTACTTTGATCCCTCAATCTTTGTCTCCGACCGGGAGTGTTTCGAACCGCGCGAAGCACCGACCGGCCGCAGCAAAACATGCCGCTCGCGCAAACATCCGAGAAGTTAATCAGCGAGGGCCGGATCTGAGCCCGCCGAATCAACCGCAGCACACGGAACTTGCGCTTCGGCCGCCTGAAACAGAGGAGCATCAGGTCGGTGCGCTGCCTGTGGGAGTCTCGGGGGGCGGCACTATCGAGCCACCCTTACCGCCGGGGGCGGATGCGCAAGCGGGGGCTCCACCGGCGGCTCCAAACGACAGAACTTTGGACGCCTACGCAGAGCAGAACGAGCGAGCCACGATCCAAACCTCCGACAAGTGGCACCGTTTCCTATCGCCGCTGCCGCATGGACCGACGGCCAATATCGCCGCGGCTCAAACTTCACCTGTTGTATCTTCCGCCTTGCAAGACTCGCAATCCCGTTCGGGCACGGTTGCCATCAGTTCTCGTTTTCACGCCATCGAGGGAGTGCCCAACTCCCAATCGCAGCCGTCTCAAGCGGACGGGAACCTGAAGATCGGGCAGTTGATTTCCATCCGTCAGCCTGCTTACCCACAAAATGCCGCAAGGCAACGGATCGAAGGCACGGTAGTGCTGCGAGCCGTGGTTGGGAAGGATGGGACTGTCCGTGCAGTCGAGCTTGTGCGGGGCCCGCTAGAACTGGTCCCCGCGGCAACGAGTACCGTCTGGAACTGGCGTTATGAGCCAACGTTGCTCGATGGGCAACCGGTTGAGAGTGAGGAAGACATTACTCTGTTGTTCCGCTTGACAAGTTTCGCGGCGTCCCCTCGATGGGAAAATCTCCGTTAAGATGGCAGCGATGCCGGTGTAGCCATGATGACTCTATCGGTAACCGCCGCCTGGGAATTGGACTTCACCCTCTCCTCTGATATTCGCGGGTCAAAACCGCGTGCTCACAATCCGTCGGGAGCTGCCTCGCTTGAAAACGCGGGTTGATCGCGGGAGGCCTACCCTTCCGAGGTGTGCTGCCCAGTTCCGTCGAATATCGGCCTAACGCCAACTTAAGTAATAAACTATAAACAACTTACAACGGTGTAGCAGAGATTTCCCGAAGTAGTTGGCAGCAAAAAAGCGGGGTAGGTGGCGCTTGCACGGATTAAGGGTTTCCCTTATTATGTGAGGATGAACGTAACCCTCTCTCTCGATGACAAGCTGGTCAAAGAAGTCCGCAGAATTGCGGTCGAACAGGACACCACGCTAACTGGTTTAGTTCGCGCCTACCTGGAACAGCTCGCGCAAGACCACGCCGCTTCCGGTCGCGGACGCCGCGATCGGGAATCGCTGGAGCGGAGTTTCAGTCAATTCCAGTTCAGAGTGGGAAAACGAACTTGGAAGCGGGAAGATCTGCATGCCCGCTCCTGACTTCCTTGACACCAATGTGCTGGTATACGCTTACGACGTCAGCGATCCAGCCAAGCAAGGCATCGCGCAAGATCTGGTTCGGAGGGCGGTGGCGGGTGAGTGCATGATGTCAACGCAGGTGCTGGCAGAGTTTGCGGCCACGCTGCTCCATAAACTCTCGCCCGCAGCGCGCCCCGAAGATGTGATCTCAGTGCTCGATGCCCTCGGACCGATCCGGCTGATTGCCTCCGATGGCGACATGGTGCGGCGTGCCGTAGCAGCGCGAGCCTCGTACGGCTTGCACTTTTATGACGGCATGATAGTGGCTGCAGCTGAGCGCGCCGGGTGTGAGCGAATCTGGTCGGAGGATTTGAACGCCAGCCAGAAATACTTCGGAGTTGCTGTAGCCAATCCCTTCCTCTGAGTTACTGCCCGCGAAGTGTCAGACCGTGGCTGCCAGTCAACCAGGAACTTCAAGGAAGCGGAAGTTCTGTTTCAAGAACCCTCTGATGAGCCTTGATGTCTTCGGTGATCGATCTGTGCGGCACGATGTTTCGTTGGGCGAAGTTTCGTCCGACCAAAGGATCGGTAAAGCTACATTTACTGCTGGACCATGATGGCTACTTGCTATTTTCTGTGGTGTCATCACCGAGGGCAAGTAGCATTCGGTGCGCGTGGCAGCGGGAGATGCGATTTGTCACAGGGGAAAACTTTAGTGTTTGACCGGGGCTATATGGACTGCGAATGGCCTCTTGAGTTTGGTCAAGCAAGGGGTTCATCTCGTGGCGCGCCTGAAAGAAAACGCCGACTACTGGGTGGCGGAGG
>DASZJS010000136.1:0-4035 GCA_035947935.1 Gemmata sp.
TTAGGCGAGCCGGGAGCGTCAGCGACCGGAGACTACACGACTCCAATTACTTCCGCTAACGACCCTTCATTCTGCTTTTACGCTTGCGGGAAATACTGTGCGGTCATGCGACGGAGGAAGGCTAGTGATTCGATCATCTCATCCATCCCGTTCATCCCGTCCTCGATACTCACCCATCCACGATACTTGTGTTCGGCCAGGATGCGGAAGATTGAGTGGTAGTCGTTCAAACCCTTCCCCGTGACTCCATGTCGCAGATTCGCGGAATAGCCGATGGTGCCATCGGCCTGACGCAATGAATCGAGCGATGCCCCCTCGGCCAGATAGCGATCGCTGGCGTGCATGCTCACCACACGATCCGCGATGACACGGAGTAAATCGACCGGATCATCGCCAGCAACAACGGCGTTGGAGGGGTCGTACTGCACGCCGAAGTTTTTGCGATCGGGGATTGCATTCACCAGATCGAGAAATACATCCTTCTTCTGCGCGAACTCGGGATACTTCCAGAAGCTATCCTTGTAATGATTTTCCAGCCCGAGGACGATTCCGCTCTCGCGGGCCACTGGGAGAACCTCGTTGATGCAGGCGACAACCCATCCGAGCCCTTGCTCGCGGCCAACATCGGGGTGTCGCTGACCACTCAGCACGCGACAGACAGCCCCAGGTCCGCCGAGTCGACGGGTGACGCGGATCATTTCCACTTCGCGTTCGATGGCTCGTTTACGCTCATCCGGGTTAGGGTGCGAGAAATCGGGCGAGCAACAGAGCATGGGCATGACAAAGCCCGCGCTGTGGATTGCTTCGCCAACTGTATCGAGATAGCCGGGTTCGAGGCTGGCAAAGAAACCCTCGTGCATCTCCAGTCCATCGGCATCGAGTTGCTTGGCCATTTCAATCCAGTCGAAAACGGACATGGTCCGCTCGCCGGCAATCTTCTCGATGTAGCACTTGGGAAAGGCGGAAAGTTTCAGGGACATGGTGGGAATTCGGAGAGGGTGTTGAGGTACGTTTCCTGGTGTTATGTGTTTTATAGAAGTTTCGTCTCGATCTTTCCTTCGGGCTGTTGGTGACGGCAATTCTTCAACGGTTCTGAAGCCCTGATCGGCTGCATCCGCACCCGGCCACTTGAATGCTCCCCCATCACCAGCCAAATCGAGTTCAACCTACTTGTTGTCTTCGATCGGCGGGAATGGGACGCCATAGCGAGCCGAAAGTAGTGTGTGGAGAGCTTTGAGACGTGCGATTGCCGCAGTGGTTTGCTGGCCGGCTTCGGTATAGGTCTTCTTGAGTTCGGGATCCTCGCGGAGTGCTTTTGGATTGTAGCTCGCCGTGTCAGCTGCCGCGAGCATCTTCTCCTGACTCTGCGCGACGGCAAGAGCGGCCACAAACAGATCCCGATCCACCCCATCCACCGGCAACTTTCGCAGCGTATCGGCCTCCTGGCGGACGATGGTCGCCACTTGCCTCATGTTCATCTCGGGCGTGGGCGTCTTCTGGCGCATCACCTCGCGTACCTTACCCCAGTATTCCAGAGTGTGTTCCTTATCTCCAGTCGGTGTTCCAACATTGGTTGCTATGGGTTCCGGCTGCTCGTTTCCCGTGCTAAAGCATCCGATGATGGTTCCGACAAATGTTGTGAGCAACGCAAGCCCGAGCGTTCGGCGCATGGTGATGCTCCCCGCGTTTGATGGTTTGGTTTGTGTATATTGTGACTCGTCGCATATAGCCGATCCGGCCAACCACACAAGACGAACTGGCTATACTTTTCAGGAATGGGACGTCCCATTCCTGACTGCAGGGAGTATCCTTCAATCCTCGGAGACTTCCACCATCGTCTTGTGGGCATCGGGGATTACCAGAACCCGACCGCCGGAATCGATCAACCGCTGGATCTCGGTCGCGGTGTGAACGGGTGTCGTAAACAGTTCCTCAGCGACATCATCGGGATATCCGCTCGCCAGGAACAAACTGCGATTCTTTGCAGCAAATACCCACAAAACACACGCTACCCAATCGTCGGGTTTCTCCCTCGCGAGCAACTTCCGCGCTCCTATCGGGCCATCCAGTGAACGAAGCAAACGTGCCCCATCACCGAGATCTGGCGTTGCCGCGGACAGCACGGCAATGCGTCCCCCTTTTCGGACCACCCGGGCAGCACTCGCTGCCGCTTTTGCCAGATCCAGGAACGTCACTCGTCCCGGGCCGCCAGATACCGATGCGATCACCGTGTCGGGCTGCTCGGAGACCGTGGCCCTCCACCGGGCATCCTGGCAGCGTATTCCTTCGGCGGAACTGGTCGGCAGTCCGGCAACCACTTCCTGAACCGTGTCCCCTTCACCCTCGATTGCTTGCACCAGAAATGGGGTGCCGAGAAGATAGAGAATTTCTTCCGCTTCAGTCCGCACGAGCCACGGTTGCTGACCTGGAGCATCAGTCGAGAATTCACGAGCAAACGAAGCTCGGATTTCCTCATCGGCAAGGGCAGGATACACAGCAACCTCGGCCCCGGCGTATCCGGTGTGCGGATCGTACCTGCGACCCGTAAGCAGGATGATGAAATCGGCATCGACGAGCGTTCGGTTCATGTACACTCGCCGACCGGATTGCGTGGCTGCGAGGTACGACAGCTTGTGCTGGTCAGTCGGATCGTGAATCTCCGTCTTCACATCCGCAAACTCGTCGGCCAGATCATTCACCCAGCCTTGCGGCGAACCCGGCGGGGTGAGGATTGTCACTGCTTGAGGCTGGATGCCAGCGGAACCGAGGTGTGTAAGAATCTCTCCCAGCATAACCGCGACATCGGGCAGAGTGGGGTCGAGGACGATGGTAACGTGATCGTCCGGTGTGAGGGCTCGGCGGAGCGCCTCAAAGCCAAAGGGGTGTTCGAGTGCGTTGCGAGTGAGTTCGGCCACGGAATGAGTTGGTGGAACAACCGCGGCCCGGCTTAACGGAACCAACTGCTCCGATGGAACGGACAGGTGCCACGGTTCGAGCCCAATGGTCAGTTCAAACGAGTGGGACATTCCCGATGGACCTCCATGTGGTGGTGTGTCAGTATTATACTGGCGTTGCAAACTTGGTCGGCTGGCGGCCTTGCTGGGCATTCGTTTGCCGTTGCTCCCGGCTCTCCTGTTCGGGATACTCACGCAACAAATCCCAGCGGAGACCACTCATGTCACTCCGAATTGTTATCATGGCTCTCTGCCTTGGCTGTTTTCTCGACCCACTTCACGCCGACGAGCCAAAGCACAAGCCAATTGATGTTGAAACCATCGCTGCTTACGAAAAACTCGGGGCAAAGTACGGTGGATTTCGAGAGAATGAATTTGGAATCGTTCTGTTTTCAGTCGGAGAGGAAGCGGTGATGAAGGGTCTGCCCGGTTTCTGCTTTGGTGAGTTGTCGGAAGGCGAGTCTCCCAAACTACCGCAGGTCAATGTTCCCTTCGGGCTTCGTTTGACTGGCAAGGGAGTGACGGATGTGGAACTGAAAGAACTCAAGAATCTCAAAAACCTCAAGTCGCTTGACCTTGGCTTCACGGCGATGACGGATGCGGGGTTGAAAGAACTCAAGGAACTCAAAAATCTCACATCGCTTCACCTTCGTAATACAAACATTACAGATGCGGGGTTGAAAGAACTCAAAGAACTAAAAAATCTCACATCACTCAAGCTTTACGCCACGCAGGTGTCAGATGTTGGGTTGAAAGAACTCAAAGATCACAAAAATCTCACATCGCTTGACCTTGGCTGCACAGCGATTACAGATGTGGGACTGAGAGAACTCAAGGATTACAAAAACCTCAGCCACCTTTCCCTTTTCGAGACAAAGGTGACGGATACAGGGGTGAAGGAACTCAAGGATCTCAAGAACCTCACCGGCCTTGACCTTTGGTCGACAACGGTGACGGACGCGGGACTGAAGGAACTGAAAATCCTCAAGAATCTCACCTACCTACACATTGGCGACACAACAGTAACGGATGAAGGGGTGAAGGAACTGCAGGAAGCTCTGCCGAAGTGCAAGATCAGTCA
>DASZJS010000137.1:0-14476 GCA_035947935.1 Gemmata sp.
ACCCTGCGCGCTCGTATGCTCCCCGCATGGCCCGCAACTGCCCTTCCTTGGCGGGAGCAAGCAGATTGCCGTGCATGTCATTCGACAATCCCACCCCGGCAATAACCGCGTGGATGGTATCCCCGTGCTTGACCGCATCGGATAGCCTCTTCAGCACGAAGATCCCCGCACCCTCTCCCACCATGAGCCCATCGGCGGCAGCATCGAACGGGGAACAGCGTCCCGTTGCGGAGAGTGCCCTAAGCTGGGCGAACCCCATCTGCGTGTACTGGCAATCCGGACGGGCACACCCTCCGGCAAGCATCGCATCGGCTCGCCGGGACAGGAGTTCATCGGCAGCAAGTTTGAGCGCGTAGAGCGAGGAAGCACAGGCCGCATCAAGGGTATAACTGCCACCGCCAAGACCCAGCCCTTGAGCCAAGAGACCAGCAGGCAGACCAGCAACGTAGCGATTCAGTGGATGCGTGGGTTTGGCGGTGAGACCGAGTTTCGCGCCAAGTATTTCGCGGCAGAGGTCCGAAGAGCGATCGGTGGGCAGGCAAATGTTCCCCAGTACGATACCGACACGCTGCCGATCGACTTTTTCCGTTCGCGCGCTTCGCCACGCGCGATTGCCGACATCCAGCACGAGGTGAAACAGTGGATCGAGCTGGGCGATGAGCGTGGGATCGAGTGCCAGCTCGGTCAGATCGGGATCGAATGAGTCGAGATAGTAACCTCGCGTGGAATAGACCGTGTCGGCGTTGGCGATACGTGGGTCGGTGCAACGATCGGGCGGAAGAGGCCATCGACCGCTTGGCACATCGCGAGAACAGTCGATCACTGCGGCGATATTTTGCCAGAACCGATCCAGATCGGAACCAGTTCCAGGAAACCGGCCAGCAACGGAGACGATTGCAATACGTTCAGAAGGTTGAGTCATGGATTTGGATTCACGCCCACAAGATGTGAGGTATACAAAAGTGGGAAATCCTCCCACGATCATCAGTTAGGTACGCTCGATAATTGTGAAACGGTTTCCCATGAGCATTCTACAACCAGCGTAGAGGCTTTGAAGCATCTATATTGATCCACTCACGGAGGAAGCTTTCCGCTCTGAGTTCCGAGTTGCGAAAACCATGTCCAGCACGATAGCGGTTACTGGTGGGGCGGGGTTCATTGGATCGCACCTCGTCAGCTTGCTCGTGGAACGCGGCGAACGAGTGCGGGTTGTCGATCGGCCCACAGCGAAGTTCGATCGCCTTCCACTCGACAAGATCGAAGTCGTGCCTGCCGACATCCGCGACCGGGTTGCCGTGCGGTCTGCCTTGCGCGGGTGCCGAATAGTCTATCACCTCGCTGCCAACCCCCAACTCTGGACCCATCCTCGCAGCGAATTCCACCGGGTGAACTACCTGGGAACCATCCACATCCTCAGCGAAGCACTCCGTGCGGGCGCGGAGCGGGTGTTGCACACCAGCACGGAAAGCATCCTCACCCGGTCGAAACAATCGGCACCTATTGCCGAAGATCAGGATGTACCGGCCCATGATGTAATCGGTCCTTATTGTCGCTCCAAGTTCCGGGCGGAGCGATTCGCATTCCATCTCGCTCGTGGTGGTGCGCCGGTGGTGATCGTGAACCCGACACTTCCCATTGGACCTGGAGATTGGGGCCGATCGCCGCCAACGCAGATGATGCTCGATTTTTGCCTTGGGAAGCGATCGGCTTATCTCGATGGCGATCTGAACCTCATGGATGTCCGCGATATAGCCTCTGGCATGATCGCCGCGATTGAGAAAGGCCGACCGGGTGTTCGTTACCTGCTTGGTGCGGAAAACTGGTCGATTCAAGCGGTGTTTGGATATCTCGCCAAGCTGACAGGACTCCCGGAACCGCGATGGCGGGTGCCGTATCCCGTGGCATTGATGGCCGCCTACGTCAGCGAATTCGTCTCCGATGCGATCACGGGCCGAATCCCCGCAGCAACGGTGACTGGCGTGAAGCTGACCCGTCGGCGAATGCATTTCGATGCGTCGCGAAGCCTGGCCGAACTCGGGATTACCCCGCGACCCGCGAGCGAATCGATTGCCGAGGCCGTGAGGTGGTTTCGAGAGGTGGGATGGTTATGAGGTTGATCTGAAGATTTTAAGACAGAAGAGATTAATCCGCAGATTTCGCAGAGAACGCAGATTACAAAACGAAAGAAAGATCAAATTCCTGATTTTATAATCTGTGTAATCTGCGGATCAATGTTCTCTTCAATCTGCGGATCAATGCAAATTACATGGTGGTTAATCTCATCCGCACCAGATTGAGCGCCAGTTTGGCCGTGCGGCTCATGATCTCGTAGCGAGTGCCGAGCCAGCCGTAACGGGTCACCTCGCAGCCGCTCTTGTGCGCGAGCCCAACATAGGCAGTACCAACAGGGTTTTCTTCTGTTCCACCGCTCGGCCCGGCATACCCCGTTGTGGCAATTCCCAGATCGGTGCCGAATTTCGCTCGCACACCCTCGGCCATTGCCCGCGCTACCGGCTCACTCACGGCCCCGAACTGCTCCAATAGCTTCCGTGGAACCCCCAGTTCCCTTGCCTTCACCTCATCGGTGTAACTTACGATCCCACCGTGAAAGTGATTGCTTGCCCCAGGTACCAAACAGACCCGGTGAGCAACCAACCCACCCGTGATACTTTCCGCGGAAGCGAGACTTTGCTGCTTTTCGGTCAAGAGGCGGACAACCACATCCTGTAACTCCTCTTCCTCAACACCGAATACCAATTCCCCGAGTCGTTCGCGGATGGTTGCCTCAACGGGAGCAATCTGAGACTCTGCTTCGGCGAGTGTGGAGGCTCGTGCGAGGATCCGAAGTGAGATGATGGCATCACTCACCGTGATTCCCACCTCGGGAACATGATCCCGGCGCGTGAGGTCGAGCAACTTTGCCTCGATTGCCGATTCACCCGCTCCGAACGTGTTAATCTTCCTCTGGATGAAGACACTGCCGCCGAACCCCATCGTCAGGAGCCGGGGCTTCGCCTGTTCGGTGAACATTCGAAACATTTCAGACGGAACGCCCGGCATGGCAATTACGGTTGCCCGACCGATCTTCATCCAGACGCCGGGTGCTGTTCCCGCAGCGTTGTAGATTGCCTCGGCCCCAATGGGGAGCAATGCCTGAACGTGGTTCCGGTCTGGCATCACCCGTCCGCGGCGAGCAAACATCTCCTTGATATGTTCCAGCGATGGAGCATGTTCTACCAGTTCCACTCCGGCAGCCATTGCGATGGCCTCGCGGGTGAGGTCATCCTGCGTTGGGCCAAGGCCGCCGGTACTGATGACGAGGCCGGCCCGATCGCACGCCAGTCGGAAGACTGCGACGTTATCCGCAAGATCATCGGCCACGGTTGTGTGAAAAGCCACCGGGATGCCGATCTCGGCCAGTTTGCGACTGAGCCACTGGCAGTTGGTATCCAGGTTCTGCCCGCTGGTCAATTCGCTGCCGATGGAGATGATTTCGGCTTTCATCAGTGGTTCCTGATTCCAAGTGTGGTTCCGAGTTCCATAGAAGTTACGGGGTCCAGGTTAAAGAGGAAATGATCAGTCGAAGATCTCAGACAACGCAAACGTGGTTTCAACGTCTTTACTGAACACTGAAAAACTGAACGCTGAACACTCCTGTCCCTGAAACACTCGTATCGATTCTAGCGGTATGCGGATGCTCAGCGTTGAGCATTCCGTTGCGTGGTTCTATGTCGTTATTACAACATCGAAAGGAGTCTAAATCCAGCAAACACGGCATTCACGCCGATTCATACAACGAGACCATACCAAAGCAAAAACGATTGGCGGTAAGCAGTTCCGACTGTTTCTGTGAGAGATGAAGGAACCTAAGTTTATATAGAGTGTCAGCGATCAACCAGAGCTATTGATCTCACATGAATTAATTTCTCGCAAGAACTCTGTGTAACTCTTTCTTAGGTTGAGCAAACATTCCAAGAGGACGCGACCCATTCCTGTGCCCACGCTATGTAGGTATGTTGCATTGCACGACTCATTATTGCCTCGTAACTGGGCGGTTTTTAGCGCATTTTTGCGGTGTCGAAACACGGTCGCGGGAGTAAGTGTTCGCCTGTCAATGTGTTGGTTTAAAGTTTACCGGCACCACCTTTGCACATTTCAGGAATCGCCCATTACGTTGTCAAATCTGCATTGGGATATTCACGAGTGAGATCGATCTCTCAGATAGTCACGACTCGTCGTCTGATCCCAATTGCAAGGATGCAGTCGATTACTTTCACGGCTGCCGCTAACTGTTGCGGATTCTGCCTCATCAATCGCGATGTGACCACTTTGACATGGACGCATTGAGATGAATGAGGTGAGAAAGCGCCGACTCGCCATTCAACTTCGCCACGATTCGCCGAACACTTGACCCTCGACAAGGAGTGCCAGGGGCAACTGTTACCAAAAGCTCGCATCGCGCGGAGGCTGGGCACCCGTGGAGGAACGACGTTCCTCCGTTCCCGAGCCATCCGCGATGAACTTCGTTTTCTCTCTCCCCATCGCAGATGCGGTTTCGGGGAAGGTGCGTACTGGGATGAGAACCGAGCGGGTGCAAACGCATTCGTTACTCGACTCTTCTCCCATGTGAGTCGCCCCCGTTTCGTTCCAGTTTCATAACTCGAATCGGATCGATTTGTGGACTGGAAGTAAAGGAGTATTTTGAAATGCTGAAGTGCTTGATCTCGCTGTTCATCGATCGGACGTTTGGGCGGCAACGAAGGAATCGTATCTCCACGCCGCCGAATAACCGTTTCGTTCCCAGCCTGGCTGCGTTCGAGGATCGCACCGTTCCATCCGCGGTCACATCGGCCGCCAGTCAGACAACCTCATTGATGTTCCAGCAATCGCTTCAGAACCTGATCGCGGCAAATGGAGAACTGGTATCGCTTGTCTCTCAGCAAGCCGCATTGGGTAACACCAGTTCTACCCAGTTGGGGCAGGAGATTTCATCGCTCGTCAACACAGAATCCCAACTGACGACTCTCTTTTCGCAGGAACTTGGTTCGGGTTCGGCCAGTGGTTCGGGCTCCAGCTCCGTGAGTGGTTCCGGCTCGGGCTCCGTGAGTGGTTCTGGCTCGGGTTCGGTTAGCGCGAGCGGGTCCGGCTCCGTAAGCGCGAGCGGGTCGGGTTCCGTGAGCGGTAGTGGCTCGGGCTCAATCAGCGGCTCAGGCTCGGGTTCAATCAGCGGCTCAGGCTCGGGTTCTGTCAGCGGCTCGGGCTCGGGATCGATTAGCGCGAGCGGATCGGGTTCCGTGAGCGGTAGTGGCTCAGGCTCGATCAGTGGCAGCGGGTCGGGCTCGCTCAGTGGTAGCGGGTCTGGTTCCGTGAGCGGTAGTGGCTCAGGCTCGCTCAGTGGTAGCGGGTCTGGCTCTGTAAGCGGTAGCGGCTCAGGCTCGATCAGTGGCAGCGGCTCAGGTTCGCTCAGTGGTAGCGGGTCTGGTTCCGTGAGTGGCTCAGGTTCGGGCTCTGCAAGCGGTTCTGGCTCGGGCTCGATCAGCGGTAGTGGTTCGGGCTCCGTAAGCGGTAGCGGATCAGGTTCAATCAGTGGCAGTGGTTCAGGTTCAATCAGTGGTAGTGGTTCGGGCTCGGTCAGTGGTTCTGGATCCGGCTCAGCGAGCGGTTCCGGTTCGGGCTCAATCAGTGGTTCCAGTTCAGGTTCCGGCTCCAAGAGCGGTAGTGGTTCTGGTTCGGTCAGTGGCTCGGGCTCGGGCTCCATCAGCGGTAGCGGTTCGGGCGCAACCAGCGGTAGTGGTTCCGTGGGTAGCCCGGGCTCAGGTTCCACGAGCGGAAGTGGTTCGGGCTCCATGAGCGGTTCGGGATCGGCCAGTGCTTCAGGCTCGGGTTCGGCAAGTGGATCTGGTGGAAGTGGAAGCGCTTTCCCAGGCGATTTGTTAACAGGCTTGATCGGCGTTGAAACTGGACTTGTGAATGAGCTGTCCCAATTGGCCCCATCTGAACTCAATTCCGCATGGTTTGGCCCTGTGGTCGAGCAACTCGCCGGAGTTCAGAACGAACTGACTTCTCTACTCGCTACCGAGGGGAGTGCCGATTCGTCGTATAAGACAGATTTGACAGCCCTGGTGAACAACGAAAACGTCTTGACCAACCTGCTTGTGCAGGTTGCCGCCAGTGGATCGAATCCGACCGACATGTGATGTAATCAACAGGGATTCACTCTATAGGGATTGAATCTCATCTCACCCCAGGGTCGCTCTGCGGCCCTGGGGCTTTGCAGGTTCCATACGTAACCACCCGGGATTGCGTTGTGCATCCCGGGACTCATTTTGGAGGACAGTCCGCAATGATATCTCGGGCTCGGGATTGCACCTTTTGCAAGAGCTTGCTGGTCACGGATACCAACCTGCTGGACAACACATTCGAGGCACAGTCTGACCGGGAGTTGCTACGTTCGCTCGCTGCACTGGGCGTACCGTGCGAGGCAATCGGTCGATTGACGATATCTGGCGATCGGGAGACCGATCCTGTTCCCTGGCTTGCCGAACAGGGATGGAAGAAGGGCGAGGGAGGATTCCCGATCCCCGAAGAGTTCAACGAAGCTATCCGGGTGGAAGCCAGTGAAGTGCCGATTACTCTCTTCCGTGGGACATCGACTCGTCCACACGTTCTCGATGAAGGTGAACGGAACCGATTCCGGCAACTGATTGAGATTGCATTGGACCGCGGGCATCCCGCCGTTGTCGTGGCTCGACCAAGTCTCATACTTGCGGATGTTCTGGCAGCGGCTCGGTTCCGTGGCATCGCTACCATCGCTCTTCAGCCCGATTGTACGCCGCGTGACCCAGCTGTCTTCCGCGAGGCCGATGTGGTTCTCACGCCGAGCAGTTTTGCATCCCACTATCTTCGTGAAGCCTTTGGGCTGCCTTGTACACATCTGCCACCCGTCGTTGCCGGTCGACTTCAGGCCGAGGAGACGCGGAGCGGAGCAGTGGTTTTCGATGCCACGGCACCGGGAAGTGGATTGCTGCTCTTCGCCCAGATTGCCGAGGAACTCGGACGGCGGCGACCGGGTCTGCCCGTTGTACTCATCGGAGCGAATGGCTCGCTCGATATGCCCAAGGGCGGCACACTGCGATGTATACCCCGAGCCGAAGCGGATGCCGTCTGGGCATCTGCTCGGGTCTGCGTCGCGCCGATGGTTGGCTGGGAGTATTTTCCGCAGGCGGCTCTGTCAGCCCTGAGCTACGGAGTCCCGACGATTACATCGGATCGAGGTGCTGGGCCAGAGATGCTCGGTAGCGCTGCCTTGGTCCTCCCCCTGCCCGAGAGAATCACGACAACCTTTCACAGCCAGCTCCAGCCCGCGGAACTTGCCCCGTGGGTGGAGATGATACTCCGGATTTGCGACGACCGGTCCTTTGCCGACCGCCAGCGCGGACTGGTGGTTCTGGCGAGCCAGCGGTTAGCGGCGAGCGAGCTGGCTCATCGCTACGCGGAGTTTCTCTCTCAACTGGCGGCCAGCAAATCCCACTCCGGGAGCAGTGCGAATCTGTTCAGTACGAACGGTCACACAATCGATGACTCCACAGCAGTGCGATCCTTGACCGAATCGCACCCGTGGCCGGATCAACGCCCGGAAGATGCTGCGCCGGGACAAGAAGCTGGGTGGCTCGGTGCCGGCTCTGATGTCATGCTCTCTCGATCGTTATCACCCAAGACGAAACTGGTCGTGGAACTCGGAGCCTGGCTTGGCCTATCCACTCGTTTCATTGCGGATGCAGCACCCCGCGCGACTGTAATCAGTGTCGATCACTGGAAGGGGAGTCCCGAACATCAGACCGAAGAGCGATTCCGCGCGTTGCTGCCGCGCCTGTACGAAACATTTCAGTCCCGCTGTTGGAAGTATCGGGATCGTGTCGTCCCGCTCCGCATGAGCAGTCTGGATGGCTTGCGCCAAGTGGCAGAGGCGGGATTGGATCCCGACTTCATCTATGTCGATGCCGAACACACCTACGAGGCCGTGACTGCCGAACTGAAACTCGCTCGGGAATTGTTCCCGCACACTCTTCTGGGTGGCGATGACTACGACTGGCAGGGGGTGCGTCAGGCTGTGGATGAGTTTGCCCACCGGAACGGACTGGTGGTCGATCGAATGGGCAGCCGGGGTTGGCGGCTTCTCGAAGGGTGGCAGGCAGCCGATGCGAGTCAGCCACCTCCCGGTCGCGGCCAGGCGGTTGTTCTGGTGCCGCACATGAACGGGATCGAGTGGGAATGCGAGCATGCCTTGCGGCAGTTGGAGTCGGCGGGTGTTCGTGTCGTTCGCAAGGGAGGCTGCTCGGCGATTGATGTTGCTCGTAATGAGTTGGCGTCCGATGCGATCCACGAAGGGGCCGAAGCGATGCTGTTCGTGGATTCGGACATCGGTTTCGATCCGGCTGATGCTCTGCGTTTGCTGGCTCGCCCTGAGCCGGTCGCGGCTGGGGTGTATCCGAAGAAGGGGATGCGCGAGCTGGCCAGTGTGTTTGCGGAAGGGGTGAAGGAAGTGCTGTTCGGGCCGGAGGTGCCCGGACCATACCCGCTGAAGTACGCCGCGACCGGGTTTCTGCGGATCAAGGCCGGCGTACTCCGACAAATGATCGCGGAACTGCGACTGCCGTTGTGCAATACCCATTGGGGGCGGGGAGTGTGGCCTTTCTTTCAACCTCTAATCGTTCCCCAGGGGACAGAAAAGTGGCATTACCTCGGGGAAGACTGGGCATTCAGCCACAGGCTCGGGCAGATAGGTGTGACTCCGATTGCCGACACCTCTATCCGGCTCTGGCACTGGGGCCGCTACAGTTTTGGCTGGGAGGATGCAGGAAGTACCGTCTCGCGGTATCGCTCCTATAGCTACAATCTGGCTCCCTCTCCGGAACCGAGTCGCGTTGGGACGTGATACGGGAAGGTTAGGATTTGTTAGAGGCAGGCAGCCGGAAGCGTCGCGAGTCGCTCATGCCCGAAGGGTGCCATAACTGGGTGGTTCGTGCAAGCAATATCACACGATCCCAGAATGCGCGAAGGGCGTGAATGGACGCACGACAATGACTTGCCTGCCTTGTCCAGCATCATCAGCTTCGACGAGGACGTAATGGACGACCAGGGGTGCGACAGATCCGATCCAGAGCGTGGCACGGGGTAATGACAGGTCACGGAGCGGCTGACCGAATTGCGGATAGATCCGAAGCCTATGGTCAATGTCCCGAACTGCCGCCAGAATCCGAGCAGCGTGAGCAGGGTTCCTGGCGATCAACTCCCGTAGCAGGTCGATGACGCGGCCTGAGTAGCTGACATCGTACATTGGATCTCAGCCGCGAGGATGCGAAGCTAATTGCTCCAGCTCCGGAAGGAATTCTTCTAGTCTGCGACCGCCGCCACTCTGAACCTCGCGGATTGTCTCAAGGATTTCGGCTTCGTTGAAACTGCGCTCCGCTTCAGCCAGTATCTCCGCTGGCACAGGATCGCTCCGCAGAGCCGCATGAGCTTCGCTGTATTCCTTAGCCACTTGTGCGTTGATGGCTGTCATCACCTGGGTTGCTTCTCCCACCGGCAGACTGGCGAGACAGCTCGCAATCTCTTTGGCGGCATCTTCCAGTTCATGAGGAATGGGAGACTCACTGCCTCGGACGATGCACTTTGCCAAAAGCAACATGAATGGGTCCAGCATCGAAAGCTCCGTGAGCGGTACTCCTATCAGCTTATCTGACATCAAATAGCATGCCTATCCCGAACTTTCTTGCGACATGGGATTGATCCGAGGTCTGTTGTTCCGGAAAATCGTTCACGGCGTTGCCTTACATGGCTAGTTATTGGTTTGCCTTGTCCCAGGACCCTGGGAAGGCTGCAAGGCACGGGTTATCACTCTGCGAGAAGAAGAGAAAAAGTACTGCCGGCGTTGTGTTCGCTCCGAAACGCGATGTCCCCATCGAGAAGTTTGGCTAACTTCAGACTCAAGTGTAATCCCAGTCCCGTCCCCTCAAGGCGCTTCATTTGCGGATTGGTAATCTGACTGAAGACCTGGAATAACTTGGCCTGATCTCCCGGTTGAATCCCGACACCCGTATCCACGACATGAAATGCGGTCGTCGTTCGGTTCTCTTTTGAGAACCGAATCAGTTCGATCGAGACCTTCCCTTTCTGGGTGAACTTGATGGCATTGTTCGCCAGATTAAGAAGTATTTGGCTCAAGATCCGGCGGTCGGTTTGAATGATGATTTCTTCCGATGGAAGCTGGATCTCCAGAAGCAATCCCTTTTTCTCCGCCAACGGGCGCAGAGCCGCGACCACTTCCAATACCACACTCTGACAGACAATCGGCTCCCGATGCACTTCGACTTTTCCGGACTCGATCTTGGCCAGATCCAACAAATCGTTAATCAGCGATAACAAGTGTTGGGCACTCGTTTGTACCGTTCGCAGTTGCTTCTCCTGATCGACTGTGAGCGGGCCGGGCAGCCTCATGAGCAGCACACCCGTGAATCCCAGGATTGCATTGAGTGGAGTGCGCAACTCGTGGCTCATGTTGGCGAGAAACTCACTCTTGGCCCGGTTGGCTCGCTCGGCCTCCTCCTTGGCAGCGTGCAACTCTTGCTGGGACGATCGCAACTCCGCCGCCGTTCGCTCTATTTGCTCAAAAAGAGTCACCCGAGCCTCCGCAGTCTCTTTGGCCGCCCGGGCTCGAATCGCATCCAACTCCTTGGTCTTCAGTTCTTCGTGAATTCTGCGGTTTTCTTCCTGAAAGAATTTGCGCCGGAGCAGAGCGCGAATACGGCCCTTGAGAACCGCCATATCGCTGGACTTACCCACAAAGTCGTCAGCCCCGGCCTCCAATGCTGCCGTGAGGTCTTCCTTGTTCTCTCGCCCGGTCAGCATTAGCACGGTGATCGGGTTGTCGATTGTGGACCGCAGTTCGTTGATCCGCCGACAGACCTCAATGCCGTTCATTTCCGGCATCACCAGATCGACGAGAACGCAATCGAACGGTTCGCGCAGAACGCGTTCCAACCCTTCCTTACCGCTGCTAGCGCGTTCCAGATGGTAACCATCCTTGCCCAGTTGCTCGCCCAGGAATTCCAGATAGGTCGTGCTGTCGTCGATGGTCAGTAGGCGGGCATGCCGGAAGTGCGAATCGGCCTGATGCAGGATCGCCGATTGAGCGGAGGACTTGTTGAGCAATGTCCGGATACGCAACAGGAGGATATCGGCATCCACGGACTTCGACACAAAATCGTCTGCTCCGCTATCTAACCCGTGGATGTGGGTTTCATCGGTCTCCTCGACCGTCATCATCAGAACCGGGATGTTGCGGGTGTCGATGTTCATCCGGATGCGCCGACAGAGTTCATCGCCGCGGATACCCGGGAGGTAGTAATCGAGGAGGATCAGGTCCGGAGCAGCACGGTCGATTTCTTCCATTGCGTTCTGGGCAGTGGCAGCCCAGATCACTTGCCAGCCCTCTTGCTCAAGAACGTACCGTAGCTTGATGGCCTGAGTTTGCGAATCCTCGACGAGCATGATTCGTTGCGGACGGTTCATCGAGACTCCTCGGCGGCAAGCAGGTCACCGATCCTGGGGGCGATTTCGTTCAGGGGAAGTAGATCGCAGACCGCTCCGAGTCGAACTGCCGTACCAGGCATTCCATAAACGACGGCAGTCGATTCATCCTCGGCGATGGTGTACCCACCATTCTCCCGGATTTCCCTGAGTCCTTCCGCACCGTCCTCTCCCATACCCGTGAGGAGTACCCCGAGAGCACTGGAGCCAAGGCTTCGCGCCATCGATTGGAATAAGACCGTGCCGGATGGTCGCTGGAGACACACGGGTTCATCCCGAGTCAGTCGCAAACACCCTCTCTGCAACTGGAGGTGCTGGTCGGCAGGAGGCAGGTATACCGTGCCAGCAACTGGAACTTCTCCCTCCCTAGCTAGACGAGTGGGGAAGGGGGAGACGCTGCCCAACCAGGACACGAACCCATCGAGGAATGAAGCAGTAATGTGCTGGATCAACAGGATCGGTAGGGGAAAGGGTCGCGGCAGTTCTCCCAGCAGTTTGGTCAGGGCATTGGGGCCGCCAGTGGAAGCAACCAGTCCCAATGCTCGGAAGACGGAAGGGCGAAGCGAAGACGCTGCTACTTTCCGCGCTTGGCCTTGGAGCTTGTTCTTCGATTCGTCATTCGAGAACGTCAGCCCGCGATCGATGCGTTGGCGGATGACCTTGACCTGGCTCATGTTCACCAACCGCGAACAAAGTCGTGCGGCCATCGTCGCATAGTCCGCGTGACTGGTCCCGACGGGTTTCTCAACGACTGCCAGAGCGCCGGCACGCAGAGCATTCATGGTGATGTTCAAGTCCTCGGCCTCGACGCTGGCGGAAACGACCACGATTGGGGTTGGCTTCCGGGTCATGATCTGCTGAGTTGCCTCAAAGCCATTCATGCCCGGCAGGCGGATGTCCATCGAGATCACGTCCGGTGAGACCCGTTCCAGGAGTCGCAGGGCTTCCTCCGCGCTGGCCACGGCAGCAACCACCTCCAGCCGCGAATCGCTGCCGATCAGGTGCCGGAGAAGCTCCCGAACGACTTGGGAATCTTCGACGATCATCACGCGGATTTTGCTCATCGGTGTGCTGTCTCAAATAATCTGTCGGATCGTCTTGAGCAACTCATCGTGGTCGAACTTGCGCTTCACGATGTAGGCGTCCGCACCCAGCGCCAACCCACGCTCCTGATCCTCGCGGCGACTCATCGAAGTGACCACGATAACCGGAATCTGTGCGAAGCGAGTGTTCTTTTTCATCTCCTCCAACAACTGGAAACCATCCATGTGCGGCATCTGAACGTCGGTGATGACCAGATCGACCGTTTCCAACTGGAGTTGAGCGAGAGCCTCGACCCCATCCATTGCTATGCGCACATCGTACCCATGGGTTTCCAGAATGCTTTTTTCGAGGGTTCTGGTCGTGAGCGAATCGTCCACCACAAGAACCGTAGAACGCTTCTTCTCGGGCTGTACTTGAGTTCGCCGCACAATCGGTGTTCGATCCGTACTCTTGAAGGTCCGAATCACATCCGCGACGTTGAGTACGAGAGACACCGACCCATCCTCAAGAAAGATGCCACCCGCCAGTTTGCTGAGATGGGCAACCGGCTTATCCAGTTCATGGATCAGAGCCTCTCGTTCCTCAAGGAACCCATCCACGATCGCTGCGGTTCGCTTTGAACCCGAGCGCAAAATCACAACCGACAGGCTATCGCCCTCAACTTCAACATCGGTTTGACTCAATTCGAGAAGTGACGCCAGACTCAACACCGGGAGCGATTGTCCCTGGAGGATGAGGGTTGGTCTGCCTTCTACCAACTCGATTTCCTGGAGTTTGATGCGGAGTAATCGTTCGATGCTGTGCAGAGGGATGGCGAAGGTTTGCGCATGGCAGGACACCAACAACAGCCGCTGCGTTGAGATGGTGAGTGGCACCGACAGTATGAAGATTGTCCCAGACTCAGGGCGGGGGCGAAGCTCGACTTCCCCCTGGAGTCGAGCCGCTGCCTCAGAGACGACAGACAGTCCCATTCCACGCCCCGAAAGGCCAGTGACCTGCCGGGCAGTTGAGAAACCCGCGGCGAAGAGTAAGGAGGCCAATTCCGCTTGTGAGGCTGTGGCAGCTTCCGCCTCGGTAAGGAAACTTCGGCTCACGGCCACCGCGGCAACTTTCGCGAAGTCAATGCCCCGGCCATCCTCCTCTACCCGGATTATCAGGCGACTCCCCACAATCTCCAAATGCAGCGTCACATGACCGACGCTCTCCTTCCCCAAACGCCGACGTTCGTCCGGAGGTTCCAGACCGTGACTGACTGCGTTCCGCAGTACGTGCATCAGCGGATCTTTGAGAGCTTGGAGCACCATCCGATCGGCTTCGATTTCCAGACCGTTGATGCGAAAATCGATCTCCTTACCCTCGTCGCGGGCAAGGTCGCGCATCATCTTGCGGAACCCCTGGAAAACAGTCTCGGCCGACACCGTGCGGACTCGCCGCACGTCCTGTTGAATCTGTCCACCCAACAGAGTCAGATTCCAGGAACTGCTTTGCTGCAACCGCCGCACGGCGCGGCCTCGTCGCCGGAGCGAGCGGATCTGTTTCTCGACCGCACTCAGGGAACGGCTCACGCGAGACAGTTCCGGAGTTGTCGCCATCTGTTGGAGGGCAGGGGTGATTCCGCCGATGGTCCTTGCCCATTCTCTTTCGAGGCCATCGATCTCCCGATCGAGTTCGTTTAGTTCTCGAGCAACCATTTTCTGTCTCAAGCTCTCGCTCAGAAGTTGTCCGGTTGAGCGAAGCAACCGATCCAAATTCTCGGCACTGACGCGAACTGTTTCTGTTGTCGTCGTCGATGGTACGGATGGGTCGGTTCGTTCAGGGACGGAAGCATTCTCAGCGGCCGCGG
>DASZJS010000138.1:0-2638 GCA_035947935.1 Gemmata sp.
GAGGGGCAAGTAATCAGGGGCAAGGGGCAAGAAAGAAGCAGGAAGAGACAGCGTGTCTTGGTCTTCTTCCGACTTCTTTCTTGCCCCTACGAACACCTATTTCTTCAAAGGCGCTGTTTCCTTAACCTCGGCCAGATCGAACTTGACTTGCAAGCTCTCTCCGGCCCGAACGATCACCACTTTGGTCGTCTTGAGGGTGCGTCCGTCCTTGATCACTTCAACGGTCATCTCGTAGCCGTATTCCTGATTCGGCTCCAACGGTGGAGTGGCGAAGGTGCGAATCGCTCCGGTTCCAGTTGCAACAATTCCAGAGAAAGACAGCTTCGCGTCGGCGGGCAGTAGGATCGTTACCTGTGCGGGGAGCGTCGGCGGCGTCAGCTTCTGATTGCCGTAGCTGGCATAACCGCGGCCTGCCATCCAGTTTGCGTACGGCCCGTGGCTGTAGTTGTAATTGGCGTACCACGGATAGTACCAGGGAAACGAGTAAGTGTTCGTGTACCACCCTGGCGGATTTATCGTCGGGAAGGCGGCAGATGCGGCCCACGGGCCACATAAACCTCCGTCATCCGCGCTAGCCAGGTTGATTGGTAGAACCATCCCAACAATCGTCAAAGCACATCCGGTCCACAAGTTCAACATGATAGATCCTCCTGGTGTGCATCGATCCTTTTTAATCCACTTTCCCGACTCTACCCGCGCCCTCTTCCTCCGCAACCTGAACTACCCGAATTACCCCGATGATCAGTGACGGACATAGGGGTTAACGTCGGGGGCACGGATTGCGGTTATCGAAGTAATGAATAAAACAGGTCGAACGCCGACGATTTGTGAAGGACACAGCCATGATTGCCGACACCCACCGACTGACTTCAATCCGCGAAAAAGTTCAGGCGGGAATTCGGCTGAACTTTGAAGACGGGATGGCTCTCGAAGAGACCGCCGACCTGTTCACTCTCGGAGAACTGGCCAATCTCGTCCGCGAGCGGAAGAACGGGAACGTCACGTACTACAACGTGAACGAACACCTGAACCCAACAAATGTGTGCGTGTATCGTTGTGCGTTCTGCTCGTTCCGTGCGGATCTCAAATCGCCTACGGGCTACGTGATGACCGATGAACAGATCATCGCCCGCGGCCGCGAAGCAACGGAGAATGGATGTACGGAGTTGCACATCGTTGGGGGATTACACCACCAGTTGCCCTATGACTGGTATCTTGGCATCATCCGGAACATTCACCGCGAGTGCCCGGCCCTGCACCTGAAAGCGTGGACCGCCGTTGAGTGGGACTGGTTCGAGCGACTCACCAAGCGACCAACCCGGGAACTACTTGTGGAGATGAAGGCGGCGGGGCTTGGCAGCCTGCCGGGTGGTGGTGCCGAGATATTCCATCCCGATATCCGTTCCAAAATCTGCGACTACAAGGCCGATGCGGATCAGTGGTTGCGAGTTCACCGGGAGTGGCACGAACTCGGAGGAAAGTCGAACGCCACGATGCTCTATGGACACATCGAGAAGCCGGAACACCGCATCGACCATCTGTTGCGGCTCCGGAATCTCCAGGATGAGACGGGCGGCTTCCAGACGTTCATCCCCCTGGCGTTTCACCCCTCCAACAACCCGCTTGGCAAGGGCATCACAAAGCCATCGGGCATGACCGACCTGAAGATGATGGCCATCAGCCGCCTGATGCTGGACAATTTCCCGCACGTAAAAGCCTACTGGCAAATGCTCAGTGTGAAGATCGCTCAGGTAGCCCAGAGTTGGGGGGCTGACGACATCGATGGCACAGTCGTACACGAAAAGATTTACCACGCCGCGGGGAGCGATTCGCCGCAGGAATTGAGCGTTAGCGACCTCCGCCGATTGATCGAAGAATCCGGCCGCGTGCCAGTCGAGCGCGACACCCTCTATCACGAAGTGATTCGCGATCGGGTCTCTGGTTTGCGATTGGCGGTTTAATTTTTCGAGCGCGGAACTCGGAACGCGGAGTGCGGAACGGAAGAAACAAACGCCAGAGCAGTCTTCGCTTCTTCTGTTCCGCACTCGCGTTCCGAGTTCCGCGCTCGAAGGAGCATTCCATGCGATCTCTGATCTCCTTTGTTGTTATTGCACTGGGCAGCCAGTCCACCTTCGCGTTTGACCCAATCGAGAAGTACAACAAGCGCGAAATTCAAGGCTTCACGGTTCTGGTTCATCCAGAGGTTGATAAGCATCCGGAGGAGGCAAAGGCGGCGTTCGCAGAACTCGATGTCCAACTCAAAAAGATCAACGAGGTGGTGCCCGAGAAACCGCTCGCCGCGATGAAGAAGATCAAGTTCTGGGTCGAGTGGGAGGTGAAAAAGAACGGCGCGGCCGAATTCCACGTTTCGTCCGGGTGGCTCAAGGACAATGGCTATAACCCGGACAAAGCACAGGGGATCGAGATCAACAACCTCAAGAACTTCGTGGCCTGGTCGCAGAAAACCCAGCCGTGGATGATCCTGCACGAACTGGCCCACTCTTACCACTTCACCGTCCTGGGTGACAAATATGCACCGCTTCAGGATGCCTACAAACAGGCAATGGAACGGAAGCTGTACGACAGTGTGGAGTTCGTCCACGGCGGCAAGAGGAAGGCATACGCAGCCACCAACACC
>DASZJS010000139.1:0-9965 GCA_035947935.1 Gemmata sp.
GTTGTCTGGGCCGAACGAGTGGCAGGCCAACCGTGGACCGATGCGGATCGCGCGTATCTCACACTCACGGGCAAGACAATGGAGCGGTCGCCATCGCTTGCTGCGGTGGTCGGTCCCATTCTCGACCCGGACAAGCTATGCACCCGGCTCGCGGATGCTGCAGTGATCGCAGGCCGTATGGCTCACGATTTCGATAATATTCTGACTGGGATTATCGGTTTCTCCGACTTGACATTGCCAATGCTGCCGCCAGGTTCTCAGGCAGCGAGTTTCGTTGCCGAGATCGGCAAGGTTGGTCAGCGCGGAATCGTGTTCACACAGCAACTTCATCAGTTAAGCCGAAGCGGGCAAGTGAAACCTCAGCCGACAACTGTACTCGTGGCGGCGGCGAAAGAAGAAGCACGCATCAAGCCGTTGATGAGTCCAAACGTGCGGATCGAAAAGGATCTGCCGCCAAACCTTCCCGCAGTTGCCCTGGAATCGGGTCCGTTCCAGATCGTCCTTGGCCATCTCCTTGAGAACGCCGTCGAAGCGTGTCCCCAGGGTGGGCTGGTTCGGGTTACGGCCCGGCCAGTTGAACTCTCTGAGGCAGACGCGAAGATGTTCCTCGGGAAGGTCGGAGTTGGGGCTCACCTGTTGGTGAGCGTGACCGATACCGGGATCGGGATCAAGCTGGAGGTTCGCCGCCGGCTGTTCGCGGAACCGTTTCATACTACCAAAGTACGGCACCGGGGAATCGGGCTGGCAATCGTCTTCCGAATCCTCTGTTCGCACCGCGGTGGTATTCAGATCGATCCGGTTCCATCGCCTGGAACCGGAACACAAGTACGGGTGGTGCTGCCTTTGGCCGCTGCCCGCTCCCCGGCCAGTGCCGGGAACCCGGCTAATCATCCCACGCCGGGCGGAACCATCAGCACCACTGTGGTTGGAGGTTAAGCACCCATGCCGTTCGATATCGAGGATACCGTGACACAAACGCCTAAACCGGCGTTCACACCGATGGGAGGACAAAAAGGCCAACCACTCGTGCGTGAACTCCAGTCGTCCGGCGACATCCGCATATTGATCCTGGACGATGATCCTGCCACCTGCTCGGTCATCCAGGCGGCTCTGTCCAACCGGGACTTCGTGATCGATGTGGTGTCCGATCCGGCACTCGTCGAATCTGCCTTGGCCCGACCGAACAGCTACCATCTGATTATCCTCGACTACGTATTGCCCGGTCTGGAGGCGGATCAGGTGTTTACCTGGATTCGGGACTCCCAGGCCGATGCGAACGTCGTGGTCATCACCGGTTACCCCTCGGTGGACAGTGCCTTGAACTGTCTCCGGGCGAGAACCTACGACTACCTCACCAAGCCATTCCAGGTCGATCAGTTGCGGGAAATCGTCTTCCGCTGTCTGGAGACCAAGGGTCTGCTGCGGATGACCGAAGAGGCCCTCCGGGAATCGCTCGGCAATGCGATTCGCGAGCGCCGAAAGGCTCTGGGGCTTACCCTGTCGAACATGAGCGACCGAACGAACGTATCTCTCGGCTACCTCAGCCAGATCGAACTGGGAAAGAACTCGGCCTCGATCGAAACGCTGTACCGAATTTGTCTGGCCCTGGGGATGAAGATGAGCGAACTGTTCCAAGCAGTTCAGAGGAACTGACTCTCGCCTGTATATGACTTACACGACGGCCCGGGGGCAACCTCGGGCCGTTCTTTATTTCGTCACTCGTTCTTCGTCACTCGTGTTTCGCAAAAACCAACTCGCGTTTCGCCTATTGTCTTGTCTTCATGCTTTAGCTCCTCATACCTCGTTATTCGGTAGGAGAACGAAGCGACACGCCGATAAGTTTTCACGAATGACGAGGGACGAAGGACTGAGGACGAAACAGAAGGACGAAATCAGAAGAACGAATACAACAAAACTGCACCCGGAGAGATGTATGCCAGACCTAGCCTTCCAGCGCTGCATCAACCCGGTTTGTCGCGCTACCATCGACCTGGCCGACACGGCCTTCCGATGCCCGACATGCGGTAGTCTGCTGGATGTCGCTTACGATTGGGACCGTCTCCCCATCCCCAAATCATTGGCCCACTTTGAAAGCAAGTGGGCCAACCGCTCCGAACCACTCGATTTCTCCGGCGTGTGGCGCTTCCGCGAACTATTCCCATTCGCACACGACAACCGCATCATCACGATCGGTGAAGGCCAGACGCTGTGCCAGCGGGCCGATGCGGTCGCGGCTTACGTTGGCCTTGATCCCGGTCAACTGTTCCTCCAATACGAAGGGATGAATCCCTCCGGCTCCTTCAAAGACAACGGCATGACCGCGGCGTTCACCCACGCCCGGATGGTGGGTGCGCGACGAGCTGCATGCGCCAGCACGGGGAACACCAGCGCCAGCCTTGCTGTTTACTGCGCGGCGGGAGGCGCTCATTCGCCCACTGACTCCATGCGAGCGGTCATCTTCATCGGGTCTGGGAAGATCAGCTACGGCAAGCTATCGCAAGCACTGGAGCACGGAGCGCTCACAGTGCAGATCGCTGGAGACTTCGATGATGCGCTTCGTCAGGTGCAGGAGGTCAGCCGAAGGCTTGGAATCTATCTCGTCAACAGCATCAATCCATTCCGTCTCGAAGGCCAGAAAGCCATCATGCTCCGCGTTCTGGAAGCACTTCGCTGGCGCATTCCGGATTGGATTGTGGTGCCGGGTGGAAACCTGGGCAACGTATCGAGCTTTGGAAAAGCATTCATCGAGTTGCAGGAACTCGGACTGATCGAACGGCCACCACGATTTGCCGTGGTGAATGCCAGTGGAGCGGATACCTTTTACCAGCTTTACGAACGGCACGGGCTGCGCTGGAATGGCGGGCAGTTCGATCAACCAAAGATTGATGCCTACATGATGGCAATGGATGCGGCGAATCGCCGCGCGGATACGCTGGCGAGCGCCATCGAGATTAACCGACCCGTAAATCTCCCAAAAGCGCTGCGGGCTTTGGAACGCTGCGGCGGCGTGGTGCGAGAAGTGACGGACCAGGAAATCCTCGATGCCAAGGCAAAAGTCGGTGCCGGAGGGCTTGGGTGCGAGCCTGCCAGCGCTGCAAGCGTGGCGGGGCTGTTAAAACTGGTGAAGGAAAAGGTGATTTCGCCTTCCGACTCTGTCGTCTGTATTTTGACCGGCCACGTTCTGAAAGATCCAGACGCCACAGTTGCCTACCACACCGCTGACCCGAAGACGTTCGATGAAAAGCTCGGCAAGCGGGGTGTCAAACGCGCTGCATTCTCCAACCGCGCGGTCCAGGTGCCGAACGACTTGAACGAGATCGTGAAGGCCATCGAGCTGTATGCGTGAGTGTGGTTCCAGGCTTTGGCATCCGCGAGATCCGCTTCCGCCTCTGGCGTAATGATCAGTGGCAAGCTCATGGGTTTTCCAGTAAGCGGGCCTTGACCTCCTCCCATCTGCTGCCAGCTTTTGGGTTGGCTTCATAAGCATCGATGCGACGTTGTAGGTCTTGCCTTTGTGCTTCGGTCAGTGGTATTTCGCCATGCTCAACAACAATACTATCCCAAATCTCTTTCACCAGAAGGATACGTTGGGCCATGCGGAGTTGGTCAATGCCGAGAGATTTGTCCTGCTCCAATGCTTGCAGAAGGACGGCGGCAGCGGAAAATGCCCGATCGGGCGACGCGATAGGATAGGACCGGCCGGGTTCGATCAGGCCAACGTCGTTCTGTTCTAGTTCCTGGGCAAGAAGTTGGATCAGGCGAATCTTGTCGAGCCGCGAGAGTGACTGTACTTCCGGTAAAACCTCAGCCAGAGACATTGCCAAAGCCTCCACGAATTAGAGAATGCTACTCTTCAATATAGCGAACGGGTTCTGGCTATCGAACAGGACTCGACAGTTGACAGTCCTGCCATCCAGAAACCGCGATTCTCCAACACTCGGCCAGAGAATAAGGGCTCCTCTCTGTCTCAGTCAACAATGGTATCACCCACCTTACACCCCAAACACGCATTTCCCCTCAACCCAGTCGGCCCGAATAATTGCACCATCGCGCACGAAGTGCTCCAGCAACCACCGGGCCAGCGGGGCAACCACCTCGTGCTCGATCGCTCGCTGCAATGGCCGCGCTCCATACCGCGGATCGAACCCAATGCCTGCCAATCGCTCGATCAGTGCAGCGGACCATGCCACTCGTACGCCGTTCCGGAGCAGACCTTCCCGTTTGGCAATCGCTTCCAGTTCACGCAAGGCGATTGCCTTGACCGCCTCAGATTTCAACGGCTGGAATGTCACCACCTGATCCATCCGGTTGAAGAACTCGGGGCGGAAGAACCGCATCACTGCGTCGCGGTAGCGCGGTCCGGCATCGTCCCCGGTGAACCCCACGGCCCGAGACTGCCCTGCCCCGAGGTTCGAGGTCATGATGATAATTGTGCTGCGGAAATTCGTCACCCGTCCGTACTGGTCCGTCAATCGTCCTTCATCGAACACGCCCATGAGAGTATCGAACACATTGGCCGCAGCCTTCTCGATCTCATCCAACAAAAGCACAGAGAATGGCTGGCGGCGAACACGCTTGACCAGCTCTCCCGGTTCGCCTTGTGGTGGCCCGAGGAGTCGGTAGACAGCATCGAATCCGCCGAATTCGCTCATATCGAAGCGGATCAGTCGTGAAGTGCGGAACTCGGAACTCGAAACTCGGAACGACGATCCCTCTTCCGCTTGCTTTGTCTTCCGTTCCGAGGTCCGAGTTCCGCGCTCCGCACTCCCATCATCTCCGTGCCCGAAGAAATACGTGGCGAGTGCCTGCGCCATGTGCGTCTTGCCGACACCCGTGGGTCCGCAGAACAGGAGTACTGCGGGAGGCCGGTTCGGATCGTTGAGCCCTGCCTTCACCGTCATCACGACATTCACGGCAGCGGCACAGGCTTCGGGCTGGTCGATAACACGTTCGGTGAACCAGGCCAGCACATCGTCGTGCTTCAGGACAATCTCATCGCGTAGAAACAGTTCAGGGAGACCCGTGCGACGACGGAAACGATCGACGACCGCGGAGGGGTTGACGGATTTATTCCCATCGCGAACGTGGATATCCACGATTTCGCGGGCGAAGGCTGAAGCAGGACCGGGAAATGGGGCGTAAGGCATGAACCGGCGGAACAGCCGCACGATCCGCTCCCCGGTGCCACGCTCGATTTCTACCCCCGGCCCAGCCGCGGCAGTTTCGAGTTGCTTATCGATCACACTCAGTGCAGTAGCCCGGTCGAATGGTCGGACGGGAACGATCTGAAACAGATCGGGCAAGCCGGGCATCAGGCGACGGCAGGCATCGAGTTCCGTGGATGTGGCCTCGGCAATCATCCGGAGTTCGCTGCGAGCAAGATAAGGGACAAGGAACATGGCGATGCTGTCGGCTGGGCCGATTCCACCCCGTTGAACGAGATCGAGCAATCGCTCGATGCAGAGAACTCCACTGAGTTCGCTGAGTTCATCGATTACCGCCTCGACACGCTCCTCCCACTGCCCGAGGTACTTCATTCCCGCAACGAGTCGTCCGGCGGAGGTGAGCCAAAATCGCCGCTGTCGTCGGCCGCCCGGCTTGTCGGCTTCGGCCCACATCAGCTTCTCGGCCTCCTTCACTGCATCCACCATGAGAGTGGTTTTGCCGACGCCTCCTTCTCCCACCAGCAGCACATTGGCCTTCTCGTGGTGCAACTTCGTGACGAGTGCTGCCAGTTCCAACTCCCGACCCCAGGCACGGGCGAACCCTTTGCGGACAGCGCGATCGCCGACCGGCTCTGCAACCTTCGCGAGAGTTGGAGGAAGCGTAGCTGCGATCTGTGGATTTGTTGTCTCACGTGGCACGGGTACAACCACATCGGTGAGTTCCACCTCGGCGGGCGGCAGGTAAGCTCCGAGTTGTTGCGGCGTGAGCCCTTCGAGCTTCTGCAAAACGTAACGCTCAACGAGTTGTTGCAGGTGGGTGCGATTCGGATAGTCGAACCGGATGTCGAGCAGTGGGAGATCGGCGGTGGGCTGACCACTGGCGCGGGTGCCAACGACGACGGGCACGCGAACTTCAACCTGTGTTTCGGAGGGATACAGCCGGTTGTTCCCCTTGTACTCGGGGCGAACGCTGACGGCAAACCATCGGAGTTCTGGGTCGAGGAAATCGGGACCGCGGTTGTGTGGGTCTTTCTTATGTCGCCAGCGCAGGAACTCGCGAAGATCGGTGTGTGCTTCACTGGGGGTTGAACCAAATCCGACGATGCCATTGTCGATGGCGATGGCTGAACAGCCTCCGACAAGGTCGCGACAGATCAGCACGGGATAGCGGGCGGTGGGCATGGGTGGTGTATTGGGGTAATCGTAATCCCAGGCCTTCGACCTGGGCTGACAGAACAAGCCTTTTAGGCTCGGTATTTTGCGGCCTGAAGGGCCGCTTCTGTCAGCCCAGGTCGAAGGCTGAAAGCCGATGGCCTGGGCTTACTCGGGTATCGCCCTCGGCAAAGCTGCCAGCGTGAATGTCCGAAACGCATCTGCGAACTCGGGTCGGCCAGGCAGCGGCGATACCAGCCCGGTTCGCACATCCGCGACCGGTTGCTCCTCGGGATAGATCCGCAGAATCGGGCCGAAGGCGAACGGATCGGCCAACTGGGGCGGCCACGAATCGCACACATCCACACGCACCGGCACTGGACCACCATGCTTCGGCAGGAAAAGGTGCGTTCCTGCTTCGCTCAATGCCAGCGACCGGGCGTGAACGCCCTTCACCTCGATCCGATAATCCCACTCGAATTGAGACTTCGTCTTTGTCATTTCCACGCCAAGCTCAGACTTCCACCCTTCCGCGTAGTAGTCGGCAAGAGTCCAAGCGAATGGGCAGTCAATTCCTTCCGGGAAGCCTCGAATCCAGAGGTATACCGGTCCACTGTGGGGCGGTGCGGTGGCCATGAGCCGCAGCAAGGCCAGTTTGTTCTCCACCTCGAATAGATCGGCATCGTCCGGAATTGGTTCGGCAGTATCGAAAAGTTCCTGTAGTGCTTCCTCCATGCTCGTCGCTGAGGAGAGTGATCGGAACGGCTGGGTGTTTAGGTGATCGTATTGGAGAGTCCTCACCTTCATCGCCCGGTAACGAGCCTTCCGACCGATTGCGTCGGGTTGGCGACCCTCCAGCCGGGCCAGCCTACTATCCGCCAGTCGGTTCTCGTATTCGTTCAGGGTCTCGCCGATGGCATCGGATAGTTCCTTGAGGGCAAAGTAGCGTTCGTGTTCAACCAATACCTTGCCTGAAACCACCGACCCTTTCGGCCGAATGTTATCGAGAACTCCCGCGATGCCATCGAGAGATTCCCATGCCGCGACGATGCGATCCGCAGCGTTCAAACTGGCATGCTCACCGACTGCCACCTTCTTCGCCCACCCGGGTGCCTGCACGCTGACTGTCAGCCTGTTGTCGCTCGATTGCACGGTCACCACTGTCAGTTCATCCGGCGACAATTCGGCCAACTTGCTGGCTGCGGGCTGAGTCAGTTCACGTTCGACCGCCCGCTTCATAGCTCGGGCTCCGAGCGCGGGGTCGTATCCCGCCGCGATCACCCGATCCAGAGCATCCGGAGATACATTCAGCACACATTTACGTTGCCCAAAACCCTCTCGCGCAAGAACCTCATTCACCAGCCGCCGGGCAATCGTTGCCATCTCATTGCGGTCCAATTTCTTGAAAGGGATGACCCGATCGAGCCGGTTGAAGAATTCCGGGCGGAAGAACTTTTCCGCCGCCTTGGTGTAGGCGAACGAGCGATCTTCTTCCGTAGCGAATCCGAGGCTCCCTTCCGCTTCCCGCACGCCGAGGTTCGATGTCAGGATGATGATGGCGTTCGAGAAGTTTGCGGTTCTGCCGAGTGCATCCGTCAATCGCCCCTCTCCAAGTACCGATAGAAGCAGATCGAATACTTCCGGGTCGGCCTTCTCGATCTCATCGAGAAGGATGACAGCAAACGGCTGCCGCTGAATGGCGCTGGTGAGCAACCCTTCGGGTTGGGAGAACGTCCCCACAAGCCGCGTCGCAGAACCGGGCTGGTTGAACTCATTGAGATCGAACCGGAGGAGTCGGTCGGCATCCCCGAAGAGCGTGCGGGCGATAGCTTTCGCACACTCCGTCTTACCAACCCCCGTGGGTCCCAGGAACAGGAATGCTGCAAGGGGGCGCTCGGGATCGTTCAGTCGGGCCTTAGCGATGCTCACCACATCGGCCATTGCCTCAACTGCCGCCGACTGCCCGATGACCTGCTCCCGAACTTTATCCCGCACATCATCCCGGTCGAGCCGTTCCTTTGGATCGAAGAACGCCAGCGAGAGTCCACTCCGCGAAGCGAAGTCGGCCAATACATCATCCCGAGAGATCAATGCCCGACCAGCAAGAGGGTCGAACTCGTTTGCCTTTACTTTGCCGAAGACTGCGTTGAGTAAGTCCTCTTCCACTTTCGCGGTTGCCCGGACTGCGAGCCGGTTAAGGACGGTCGCGGCCTTTCCTGGGAACGCCGCGGTTCGGTCGTATCGCCGCTGAAGATCGATAGTCGTGGGCAAGACATCCAAACCAAAGTTGCAGGTGTGTTTTCCCTCCAATCGTCGCTGTTGATCGACAAGGATACGGAGCGTGTCGGCATCGGTTGGTTCGCGAACGGGAATCAGGTGGAAGAGATCGGCAAACCCCCGGTCGCGTTCCTGAAGGATGCGAAGCCCCTCGGGGCTAATCTCACCCAACACCCGAACATCGCGGCGTTCCAGATATGGTTTCAACACGATGGCAGCGGAGAGGGAGGAGTTGCCGGTAATGCCTGCCAGAAACAGACCGATCAGGTCATCGAAATAGAGAACGTGGTCGCGCCATTTGGCGTGTTTTAGGATTGCGAGCAACCGGCCTTCCCATTGCCCAACATAGGACATACCCGAGATCAGCCGTTGCGGCGATATGAGCCAAAGGTTTTCCTTCTGGATGTGGATTTGCTTGCGCTCGGCGACCCGGCGCGCGACGCACTCGTGAACGATTGCGGTCTTGCCTGCCATGCGTGGGCCGCACAGCAAAACGGGTCGGCGGTCGGAAGCTCCAAGCAGGCGTTCGAGTTCAGTCACTTCTCGATTCCGGAGGATGGCTCGTTCCAGTTCATCCGGGTAGAGCCAGTCGAGACAGCGGCCAACTCGCCGCAGTTCGCTCGCTCCATCTCCGCTATCGCTGCCACCGAGCATCAGGAAATTCGTCGGTGGCGGCGTTGGTATCGCGGATGGGATGTTCACGGAGAGGTCGAGTACCTGCACCCATGCCTTCCCGGAAAGCGTGGTCTCCTCGGGGCGGATCTGCTCTTCCTCATCTGCCTCGCGCTCGGCCTGTCGCCAGTGGTCTGTGAGAACCGCTTGAGCCCGCAATTCGAGCGGTTCGTTCCGGGTCACCTCGAACCAGACATCTGGAATTGCCGGGGTGAACGCCAGCCGTCGGCCCATGTGATCGAACGCCACGACTAGATATTTCACCCGTGCAATTCGCCGCCGCAGTTCAATCTCCAGTGGCACCCTGTGCGCGGTCACGCGCGGACAAAACGCCCAAGTTGCGACTTCATCGTGTCGCTTCTCGCGTCCGAGTCTTTCCAGTTGAGTAATCAATTCGCGGGTGAGCTTGGTGAGCAGCCGGTTCAGGTTTGCATCGGTTCGCTCAGGACTGGAAGCGAACAACGGCCTCGCGGTGTAGCCACGGGTGTGTTGAAAAACGTAGATCGGAATGCGGAAGTTCATGGTGTGCGGTACGGGCGGTCAAAGCAGGAATCCAGGAGACAGGGGACAGAAATCCAGAAATCCAGGGAAGCATCAAAAGGATGACCCACTCACGTTGCTTGGCTCCCCCCATGCGTGGGCTGACCGTCAGCAGTTCGGGCGCGCTGAGTTGAGAGGGCTGGGAGAGCTTGTCAGCGG
>DASZJS010000140.1:0-6961 GCA_035947935.1 Gemmata sp.
TTTGTAGGGTGAGTCGAGCCGTGCGAAGCACGTCGAGGCCCACCATCTTCGTTTGCGTAGCCCTCAATAACCACTTTCGGTACTCATCGCTCTGACCTGCACCAGACGAGTACCTGGCTCCCCTCATTCAGTTTTCATCACACCTCCTGCCCTGGTTCGGGTACATTCTCGGGAAGGCCCGCTCGCATCCAATTTTCGCCCATCGTCACTTCCAGGGGGTTCCAACGTGCCTGCGGTGAAAGAACTCCACGTCAATGGCACCCAGCGGCCGATTGATGCCGACCCGGATCGCACGCTTCTGAGCGTCCTTCGCTTCGACCTTGGCCTGACCGGGGCGAAATACGGTTGCGGCGAAGGCCGGTGTGGGGCGTGTACCGTCCTGCTCGATGGCCAGCCCGTCCGGTCGTGCAGCACCCAGGTTGAGGCAGCCACCGACAAGAAGGTCCGCACCATCGAAGGATTGGCTGTTGGGGAGAAGTTGCACGCTCTCCAGGAAGCGTTCCTCGCGGTTGGTGCCTTCCAGTGCGGCTACTGCACCCCTGGCATGATTATGTCTGCCGTTGCATTTCTTAACGAGAACCCCGCCCCCACCCGCGAGGACATCATTCGTGGGATGAACGGGAATATCTGCCGTTGCGGCACCTACTCCCGCATCATCACCGCAATCGAACAGGCCGCGAAAGCCCTGAAAGGCGGTGGCAAATGAACGCTTCATTCCACGATGAGGCTGTCATCGACCCAGAATTGTACGAGTTGCTCGGCGGATTCGATGCCGTCGAAACGACTCGGCGGGACTTCTTTGGCATCGCTGGGACTGGGCTCATCGTCGCTTTGTTGACGGGCGAACGGGCGATGGCACAGCCACCACGGCCGGGCGGCGGCCAACCCGGCGGTGCCGGGCCACGCGAGATTGGGGCATGGTTGCACGTTGGAGAAGACAGCACGATCACCGTTTACACCGGGAAGGTCGAGATCGGCCAGAATATCCGTACCTCACTTGCCCAGGTGGTGTCGGAGGAACTGCACGCCCCGGTCAGGACAATCCGCCTGGTGATGGCTGATACGGCCGCCGTGCCGTTCGATGCCGGCACGTTCGGTAGTCGTACCACGCCGACGATGGCGAGCCAGCTTCGCCGGGCTGGCGCAGCGGCTCGCGAAGCCTTGCTCGATCTCGCCGTCGAGCAGGGCAAGGTCGAGCGGGGTTCGCTCACCGTTGCCGATGCGAAAATCACTGGCCCGGATGGGAAGCCGTCGTTCACCTTTGGCCAGCTCACGAAGGGCCAGAAGTTAATGAAGGCAATTCCGGCCACGGTCTCAACCACCGCAGCGAACAAGTGGACGGTCGCGGGCACCTCGGTTCCGAAGGTGGAGGGGCGGTCGTTCGTTACCGGTTCTCACCAATACGCTTCGGATGTCCTCCGGCCAGGGATGTTATTCGGCAAGGTACTTCGGGCACCAGCATTGAAGGCAAAGCTCGTCTCAGTGAACGTGAAGCCTGCAGAGGAGAAAGCCGGGCTGACCGTTGTCCACAACGGCGACTTTGTGGCCGTCGTCGGCCCAACGGAGTCAGCAGCGGCAGTGGGGATCGCGCTCATCAAGGCCGAGTGGCAAACAACGCCGCAGGTGTCTGCGAAGGAGCTATTCCAGCACCTGAAAGAGAAGGGTGGTCGTGGTGGAGGCGGAGGTGGATTCGGGGGCGGCGGTGGAGCGCAGGGTTCCATTGATGCAGGGTTGAAGGCCGCCGACAAGACGGTGAAGGAGACCTATACGATTGCCTACATTGCTCACGTCCCGCTCGAACCCCGAACCGCCGTTGCCGAGTGGGTCGATGGCAAGGTCACCGTCTGGACGGGGACGCAGCGACCCTTTGGGGTGCGTGACGAGGTTGCGGCCGCGCTCAAGGTGCCGCAGAACGATGTGCGGGTGATCGTGCCAGACATGGGTTCCGGGTACGGCGGAAAGCACAGTGGGCAAGCGGCTGTCGAGGCCGCGCGGATGGCGAAGGCTGTGGGCAAGCCGGTGAAGATCGTCTGGACCCGCGAGGAGGAGTTTTCCTGGGCATACTTCCGCCCGGCAGGGGTGATCGAGGTCACTGCTGGAGCGAAGAAAGATGGCACCCTCACCGCCTGGGAATTCCACAACTACAACTCCGGGCCATCCGCCATTCGGAGTCCGTATTCCGTACCGAATATGAAGACCGAGTTCCACTCGTCGGAATCGCCACTGCCACAGGGAGCGTATCGGGGACTGGCCTCGACTGCCAACACCTTTGCTCGCGAGTCGGTGATGGATGAACTTGCTCATGCGGTCGAAGTCGATCCCCTCGAATTCCGCTTAAAGAACCTCAAGGAACCCCGGTTACGTGCAGTTCTTGAAGCGGCCGCCAGCCAGTTTGGTTGGGGCAAGGCCAAGCCATCCGCGAGCACAGGGTTCGGACTCGCGTGTGGCACCGAGAAGGGCAGTTTCGTGGCGACCTGTGCGGAAGTTGCTATCGACAAAGGAAAGGGACGGGTGCGGGTGGTTCGGGCAGTGACCGCGTTCGAGTGCGGGGCGGTTCTGAACCCCGACCACCTCAAAAATCAAGTGGAGGGTGCCGTTATCATGGGGCTTGGTGGCGCACTCTTCGAGCAGATCGATTTCAAGGATGGCGCAATCCTCAACCCGAACTTTTCGGATTACAAGTTGCCCCGCTTCCGCGATACGCCTTTCCTCGAAACGATACTCCTCGACCGTAAAGACCTGACTTCCGAAGGTGCCGGTGAGACACCGATCATCGCGATCGCCCCCGCCGTCGGTAACGCGATCTTTGCCTCGACCGGCATCCGACTCCGATCCATGCCAATGGTGCCGGACGGGTTGGAAGTGAAGTAATGAAGCGGTGTACGGTGCCGGAGAGAGTGGTGTACCAATCTCACGTTGGCGGAGGCATCTCGATGGTTCAGGAGAATTGGAGCGCTCGGCACATCACTGATTCGGCCCAGCGCATCTTGAAGCAAATCCCATCGCGTGCAAGCGATCGCGGCCTGCATGTCGTCGATAGTTCGTCGATCGTGATGCTGGCTTTATGGTCGTTGTTGCTATGGGAACGCAAAGTCGGTCGTGTCGCCTTGGAGAGAGTTGGCGTCGATCCTTTCGAATTGGCGCGGAGTCTTGACAAGCTGCTGACGGAGAAAGCGCGAGAACACACTGTCGTTTACGACGAGCAGCAGGGGATTCTGGTATTGGCTAAGACCGGTGAGCCCTACCGGCACTGGGATTTCCAAGCGTTGCTGGAACCGTTGCTCCAGCAAGCAGAACACGAGGCGCTGGATCTTGGACACAACTACGTCGGCTCTGAGCATCTGGTCCTGGCGATTATGCGCGATACCAATCCGTCAATGTCAGCATTGCTACAGCAGCATGGGCTCAGCCACGAGAGGGTTAAAGAGGCGGTTCGGGCGCTCCTTCAAGGATGAAGGTATTGGTAGCAGGATTGGCCGCCGAACCAGAGTCGGTTGTTAAACTTGGTTGTGAAGAATACTCCTTGGCTCGGGGACCCTGGTGCCTACACTCCTCGCACTGTTGAACGCTACACTGAGCCGTAGGCTCCCGTGCGTCTACTGCGCGGTCGTCGCCACACGCGGTTCAACCCCACAGAAGGCTGGGGCCGCGATGCTGGTCTTCCCCGATGGCACTCAGGCCGGGACACTCGGGGGTGGATGCGTCGAAGCCGAGGTCAAGCGCCGGGTGCTGTTCGATCTTTACTCGTGTACTGGCCCGGCCGTTTTCACGTTCCAACTGGATGACGACTACGGCTGGGATGATGGTCTGATCTGCGGTGGCCGAATGACCATCCTCGCTCACCCGCTTCGCGAAGACAGCACCGATCACGCTGCGGCAGACTACTACCGCGCATTACTCACGCTCGCTGACCGAGGCGAAGCCTTCACTGAGGCTGTGGTGATTGCTGATGCTGCCGGGCTCGTGGTTGGCGACCGTTACTTGTTCGATGGTGCTGGAACCTCTATCGCATGCCTCACCAATCAGCCCACATGGGAAGTGGTTACAGCACACCATCCCCCACTCACATCCCGTCCGAAGCCCACGGTGCATTCCGGCATCGCATACCTGCCCACACTCCCACGGGTCACCCTCCTGATCGTCGGTGGTGGACACGTCGGGCAAGCAGTCGCTCGGCTCGCGGCCGAGGTGGACTTCCGGATTTGGGTTCTCGATGATCGGGAGAAATACGCCTCCCGCGACCGATTCCCAGCAGCCGACCGCCTGATTGTCGGCGACGTTGGGGCCATGCTCCGTGAACTCGTCCCACAGCTCAATCCCAACACTTACGCCCTGATCCTTACCCGGGGACACAACCATGATGAAGAAGCTCTGTTCCATCTGGCTGGCTCAGCGTGTGGGTATGTTGGAATGATCGGCAGTCGGCGGAAGGTCCGGCTGATTTTCGATGACCTGACCGCAAAAAGTGTGAGCCCCGAGGCGTTGACCCGCGTTCGCGCCCCGGTTGGTTTCGACATCGGCTCGCAGACCGTCCCCGAGATCGCGGTCAGCATCGTGGCCGAAGTCATCGCCCGCCGGAACGGAGGTAGTCTCGGGGTGCGGGAGACATGCGGATGATCTTCGCGGTACTCCCTGCCTGCGGCCACAGCACTCGAATGGGGTGCCCGAAACTCGCGCTCCCACTCGGCGATCGAACCGTGATCGAGCATGTGGTGCTGGCACTGCGTGCGGGTGGCGTTGATCGTACTCTGGTGGTGGTTGGACCGCACGTCCCCGAATTGGTGTCGCTGGCAACCACCGCCGGGGCAGATGTTCTCGCCTTGCCCGTCCCCACGCTCGACATGCGAGCGACAGTCGCTGCTGGACTCACTTACCTGGAAGAACTCTATCGACCACTCCTCACCGACTGGTGGCTGCTGGCCCCTGCCGACCACCCGACTCTCTCTCCGACGGTCATTCATCAATTACGAGCTGCTGCGAATTCGCGGACACACTCCATCATCATCCCGACGCATCAAGGGAACCGCGGCCACCCCGCGCTGATTGCCTGGCCACACGCTGCGGCTGTCCGCACTCTTCCGCCCGGACGAGGCATCAACGCATTACTGCGAGAACACGACCGGGAGACGCTGGAACTCGACATGGCGGAGCCGGGAATCCTCTCCGACCTCGACACGCCGGAGGATTACGTTCGACTTGTCCAGTGGATTTCGACTGGATCAGCGCTGGCCCTAACTCCGAATGCAGGTTAGGATCGGGCGAAGCCGAACGGTTGGGTCCATGCCTTCGATCCGCCTGCCTAAACTGATACGTGAGAGAATACTTCTGAGAGGAATAGTATGCGAATTCGTCTGGCGGGTTTACTGGTCGTTGGCCTCTTGCTTTCCGTGCGTATCGGTCTGGCTGGTGATTGGCCAGGTTGGCGCGGGCCAACCGGGATGGGTCAGGTTGAAGATAAGAATCTCCCACTCACCTGGGGCGGGAAAGACAACGAAAACGTGATCTGGAAGGTTGCCCTTCCTGGTCAGGAAGAGAAAGCAGCACAGGATCAGAACCAATCAAGCCCCATCGTCTCCCGCGACCGGGTGATCGTAACCATGAGTTACTGGCCCTCGGGCAAGGCCGATCCCAAGCAATTCCCCGAACACCACGTTGGTTGCTATCAGGTATCCGATGGGAAACTTCTCTGGGATATCACAGTTCCGCCTGGGCCGTGGCTGTTCTCGGATTTGCGCGGGGGCTACACCGCACCGACTCCCGCCGCCGATGGTGAACGGATATACGTTGTGTTCGGATCAGCGGTGATGGTGGCACTCGCTTACGATGGCAAAACGGTCTGGCGGAAAGAGATCACACCTTACAAGTTCGATGTTGCTTTCGCAGCGAGCCCTGTTCTATTCGAGGAGACGATCATTCTTCAGTGCGATCAGGTGGACAAAGGTTCGAGACTGGCTGGCTACGACCGCAAAACGGGCGATGTGAAGTGGGAAGAGAAACGGCCTAATGTCTCGTTTGGCCATAGCACCCCGGTTCTCGCCAAGATTGGCGGCAAGGCACAGCTCTTGGTTTCCGCATCGAACGCACTTCAAGGTGTCGATCCAGCCTCCGGGAAGCTGTTATGGACGTGTGCGGCCAAGGGAGACACGGTTTCGCCTGTGCTGGGCACGGGTCTCGTTTACTGCGATAGTGGCCGCGGTGGGCCAGGTCTCGCTGTCGATCCGTCGGGGATGGGCGATGTGACCGAATCGCATCTCAAATGGACAATTCCGCAAGTGAAAGAGGGGTATTCATCCCCGGTGATCTCAGGCGAATACCTCTACCGACTCCAGAACCCCGAGGTGGTGGGGTGCTTCCGGCTTTTCAATGGCAGAGTGGTGTACTCCGAGCGAATGCCCGGCGTTTCTGCTTCCTCAAGCCCGATTGCCACGCCTGATGGAAGGATTTACCTTGCCAGTGCCGGGAAGACCTACGTCCTGAAAGCGGGTCCGAAGCTCGACATTCTGGCCACGAACGACCTCGGCGACAGTGGCCCGGCATCCCCGGCGGTCGCCGATGGCAAGCTGTTTCTCAAGGGTCGTAAGTGGTTGTTCTGCGTTGGGGCCAAGCCATAGCGCAGGTATCCTGGGCGTGGTTCAATCGAGGTAGCTTTAGGGTGGCAGGTATTGTCTGGACCGTAGACATCACGCTCCGCGTGATGCTACGGTCCCGAGGAGTGAAGCCTCTGACAACCCCAAACTCACTGTCACTCAACTTTGAACCATGCGGTTTCCTGCGTCGCTGTCGTGCTACTCGATCATCCGGAGAAGGGATTCATACCGCTCGCCGGTTGCCAGCATCTTAAGCCGTCGCCGGTTCTCATCGACGATCTCAATCTCGATCCGCAAGTGATCGGTGGGAAGAGTCACCTGCACCTTGTCGGCCCACTCCACGAGACAGACACCTTCGCCGCGGAAGTATTCAT